>WRAA01000063.1 GCA_009780445.1 Defluviitaleaceae bacterium | reverse complement strand
TAGTGCTCCTCCAATACTAAATTTAATGCGCCTTCGCGGTCTTTTTGCCGAAATCCCGCGTCAGCTCCTCCTTGCGAACCACTTCGGGCTGGTCGTTCGGCTAACGCCGAACTGCTCGCCTATGCACCCAGGTTCGCGGCGTCGTCACTTCCTTGTCTTTCGACAAAAATCCTCGCGAATGCACATCAAATTTAGCATTGGCGAAGCACTAGCCCTCCAGACGCTTCTGCAGAATTTGGTTCACAAGCTGCGGATCGGCCTTTCCGGCCAGTTTCTTCATCGACTGGCCAACGAGGAAGCCGAAGGCCTTTTGGTTGCCCGCGCGGTATTCATCCGCAAGCTTAGCGTGTTCGGCCAAGACTTCGCCGACCGCGCTTTCGATCACGCCGGTGTCGCCGATTGCCGAAAGCCGGTGTTCCCGCACATAGGCGGCAGGGTCTACGCCGTCGCTAAGGATCAGCGGCAGGATCTTCTTGGCCGTGTTGCGGTTGATCTCCTTGCGGTGTGCCATCTCGATCAGCTTGGCGAACTTCCGGCAGTCGATGTCTATGTCGTCCTCGCCCTTGTTGTCTCCCTTGGCAATGGCCAGCAGCTCCACCATGATCCAGTTGACGACTTCTTTCGGCTCGTTATAGTGGTGGGTGGTCTTGTCGAATATGGCGGAGAGGTTCTTGCCGGACGTGATCAAGCGGCTGTCGTATTCAGACAGGCCGATCTCGGAGGTAAGGCGGAGGTACTTTTCCTGCGCGCTCTCGGGAAGGCTGCCGCGGATCTCGTCTATCCATGTCTGGCTGACGGAGATGGGCAGAAGCTCCGGGTTGGGGAAGTAGCGGTAGTCCGCGGCCTCTTCCTTCTCGCGCATGGGGAAGGTCTCGCCCAGGTCGTCGTTCCAGCCGCGTGTTTCCTGCCGCAGAGTTTCGCTGCCGGTCTCCAGCGCGTCGATATGTCTGCCGGATTCGTATGCTATGGCCGTGGTTATGGCCTTGAGGGAGTTCATGTTCTTGATCTCCACTCGTGTGCCCAGCTTGTTGCTTCCGGCTTCGCGCACGGAGATGTTTACGTCGCAGCGCATGGAGCCTTCCTGCATCTTGCAGTCCGACACGCCGGCGAAGCTCAGCAGGGAGCGCAGCTTCTCCAGATAGGCCACGACCTCTTCGGCCGTGCGGAAGTCCGGATTGCTTACGATCTCCACAAGCGGCACGGAGGTGCGGTTGAAGTCCACCAGTGATGTGCCTGTGCGGTTGTCGTGTACCAGCTTGCCGGCGTCCTCTTCTATGTGGATCTGCTTCAGCGTGATTTTGCGCGGGCCGGCTTCGGTCTCGATCTCGACCCAACCACCCCGGCAGATCGGCGCGAACCACTGGGTTATCTGGTAGCTCGCCGGCAAGTCCGGATAGAAATAGTTCTTCTTGTCGAAGGTGATCTCGCGGGAGATTTCGCTGTTCGTCACCAGTGAGGCGGCGATGCCAAGCTCCACCGCGCGTTTGTTCGTCACGGCCGGCATACCGGGCATACCCATGCAGGCCGGGCATACGTTCTCGTTTGCGTCCGCGCCGAACTTGGCGGAGCATCCGCAGAACAGCTTCGAGTTTGTGGCAAGCTCCACATGCACTTCAAGACCCATTACGGTTTCGTACTTCATGCCAGGACCTCCCATGCCGCAAGCAATGCTTGTTCGTTGTGTATGTCTGCGATAAGCTGGACGCCCTGCCCGCCCGCCGAAAACGCGAGGCACGGCAGACCCGCCAGCACAGGCAGGGCGTAGAGGGCCATGTCATCGTAGTGGGTGCCGCCAAGGGTTGCCGGCAGGGCAATTACGTCGCACTTATCAAAGGGCAGGCCGTCCTTGACGGCGCGGCGGATCTTCATGGCCTGTTCGTAGTACGGCGCGTACTTCTCCTGCGACAGCACCATGGAGCCTGTGACGGCCGCAAGCTTTGTCTGCGCGCCGAAGCCTTGGGTGCGCGTTTTCAGATACAGGTCGTTCACGCCGCGGCAGCCTTCCGCGCGGAAGCCGAACTTTATGCCGTCGTAGCGGCTGACGTTGTTGCTGAATTCGCCGGAGAACAGGATGTACATTACCTGTTTGAGTGCCTCGAAGTGGGGCAGGGTCACGGCCGTGGTCTCGAGCTTGCCCGCGAAGTCAAGCCCATGGGCGAAGCCCGGCAGGCCGATTTTGACAGCACCCGCGCTTGGCGCGTAGCTGTAGGACTTCTGCGGGAACATCGCGCCGTCGCGCTCGTCGTGGCCGGCAATGGCCGACAGCAGCTTGAAGCCTTCGCGCGCGTCCTTGCAGAACACGCCGGCCTGATCCATCGACGCGGCCAGCGATATAAGGCCGAAGCGCGAGACCGTGCCGTATGTCGGGTGGATGTAGCAGTGGCCGCTTTGCGCGGCGTGTTTGCGGTATACGCCGAAGATGTCGTTGCAGATCGCGCTGTCCGCGGGTATACGCACATCCGCGTCCTCTTTCTCGAAGAGGTTGGGTATGCCGAATTCGCAGGCGGACGCACGTTCGTCCGCAATTGTTATGCCGCTTTCGGCAAGCTTGTCCACCACACCCGCGCTGAACGGTGATACAAAGTTTTCCAATATTTTCGACCCGGCAGTAGCCGGACGATCCTTCACCATGATGCTGTTCTCTAAAGCTACCATACGCGCCTCCTTATAACGTCTTTGGCACTTGGAAGTAGCCGTCGTACTCTTCGGGTGCGCTTGCGAGCAGGGTTGCGCGGGAGATGGTCTTGACGGCCACGTCCTCCCGCAGGACGTTCTTGATGTCCAGCACGCTCACGAGCGGTTCCAAACCTGTTGTGTTAATGTCTTGCAGAGCGTCGAAGTCCTTGGCCAGCTTGTTCATGCCTGACGCAGCCCACGCGCGTTCTTGTTCGGGAAGGTCAAGCTTTGCCATCGCTTCGTAGGATCGTATGTCTAGCACGGATGCACCTCTCGTTTCGTTAGATATTCCAGCGGAAATTCGACGCGGGCGGTCTTTTTCGGGTTCACAAGCTGGCAGATGCGCACATCGCCAACCATGGACACCATCATGAGCGCGTGATACTTGCTGAAGCCTTCGTAGCCGCACAGATAGTCCACCATGTTTGCCACGGCCAGCTCCGCCGCCTTGTCCAGATCTTCGTGTGAGGCCACAGTGCTGACGTGGCGCGGCGTGACCACCATGGGCAGGGGATAAACCTTGCCCCTTAGAACTTTCACCGACACGGTGACGCCGGCCTCGCACTCCAGCCCGCTTATGCTGCTTTCGCCGTCGCCCATGGCGGCGTGGATGTCGCCCAAGGCCAAGAGCGCGCCGGGAACGTTCACGGGAAGCAGGACGACGGAGCCTTCGCCGATGTCCTTGTCGTCAAGGTTGCCGCCGTGCAGGCCGGGTTCGATGGTGGAGATGCTGCGGAAGTCCGGCGGGGCGGTGCCTATCACGCCCACCATCTTGTTCAGCGCAATACGAAGGCCGGCGGCCCGGAAGTCCGCGTATTCCGCGCCGGTGTCGGCGTCCTTCACAATGTTCATCCTCACAAGCTCGCCGCCGTGCAGGTACGCGCCCAGCACGCCCTTGTCCTTGCCCGCGCGGACATAACCCGCAGAGGCCACGTCGATGCGCTTGATGCTGACGGCAAGGGTGTCGCCGGGCATCGCGCCGTTGATGTACACGGGGCCTGTGGCGGGGTTTGCTCTGCGCCTGTCCAGGCCGGCATACCACTCGCCGCCGGTCACTACCTGTCCGTCGGACGCGTCGCGCGTTTCGAACAAAAAGTCCGTGTCTTGGTTGACGTTTGCCACGGGCTTGTGTTCGCGGCACATGTCGTATATGACGTGTTCCCTCGTTATGGTCAGCATCAGCGCACCTTGATGTGGGTTTCGCGAAGCTGCAGCTCTGTGACGGGGCTTGGTGCGCCCATCAGCAGATCCTGCGCGTTTGCGGTCATCGGGAAGGCGATTACGTCGCGGATGTTCTCCTGGCCTGTCAGCAGCATGACGATTCTGTCAAGCCCCGGAGCCATGCCGGCGTGGGGCGGCGCGCCGTACTGGAAGGCGTTAAACAGGGACGAGAACTTGCGCTCGATAACATCCTGCGAGTACCCGGCGATCTCGAAGGCCTTGATCATGATGTCCGGGCGGTGGTTGCGCACCGCGCCGGAGGAAAGCTCCACGCCGTTGCACACAATGTCGTACTGATAGGCCTTGATGTCCAGCGGATCCATAGTCCCCAGCGCGTGCATCTCGCCCTGCGGCATGGAGAAGGGGTTGTGCGTGAACTCTATCGCGCCGGTTTCCTCGTTGCGGTCATACATCGGGAAATCGGTTATGAAGCAGAACTCGAACACGTCCTTGTTGATAAGGTCGAGCCGCTTGCCAAGCTCCGTGCGGATCTGGCCGGCCATCTTGTCCACGATCTTGGCCGCGTCGCTGATGAAGAACACAGTGTCATTCTCCTTGAGAGACAATGACGTGATAAGCTCCTGCGTCTGCTGTTCCGACAGAAACTTCACGATAGGCCCTTTCAGCTCCATGCCCGGCAATACCGAGATGTAGCCCAGCCCCTTCATGCCGATCTCCGTGGCAAATGCCAGCATCTTCTCGAAGAACGACTTGGACTGACCGGCGCAGTTGGGCGCGACAATGCCGCGCACAGGCTTGTTCTTAAACGGCGCGAAGTCCACGCCGCCGAAGAAGGCCGTCAGATCGTTGATGATCAGCGGGTTGCGCAGGTCCGGCTTGTCGGACCCGTACTTCGCCATGCTTTCGGCGTAGGGTATTCGCACAAAGGGCGCGGGGCTGATCTTCTTGTCGGAGAAATGCTCGAAGGTGGCGGTCAGCACGGTTTCGGCGGTTTGGAACACGTCCTCCTGCGTGGCGAAGGATATCTCGAAGTCCAGCTGGTAGAACTCGCCGGGCGAACGATCCATCCGCGAGTCCTCATCGCGGAAGCACGGCGCGATCTGGAAGTATTTGTCGAAGCCGGACACCATCAGCAGCTGCTTGAAGATCTGCGGAGCTTGCGGAAGCGCGTAGAACATGCCGTGGTGCTTGCGGCTGGGCACGATATAGTCCCGCGCGCCCTCTGGCGACGACGATGTTAGGATGGGCGTGTGGAACTCGAGGAAGCCAAGTTCGATCATCTTCGCGCGCAGGAAGTTCGTGATCTGCGAACGCAAAACGATGTTCTTGTGTATGGCGGGGTTGCGCAGATCCAGGAAGCGGTACTTCAGGCGCACGTCCTCACGCGTTTGCATAGACTCGTTCACGATAAACGGCAGGCGGGAGGCGGCGGGCCCCAGAACCTCCAGAGATTCGGCGCGAAGCTCCACCTCGCCGGTGCCGATGGCCTTGTTCACCGTGGCGGCGGCGCGCTGCTGCAAGCTGCCCTTCACCGAGATAACATACTCGCGCCCAACATTCTTGACGAGTGATTCGTCGTTTACGATAACCTGTGTCACGCCGAAGTGGTCGCGCAGGTCGATGAAGATTACGCCGCCGTGGTCGCGGATAACGTCCACCCAGCCGGCCAGAGTAACCTCTTGGTTGATGTGGCTAAGCCGAAGCTCGCCGCAGTTGTGTGTTCTGTACTTGCTCATGACAGACCTCCTCGAAATAATAAAAGCCCCTCAAGAATACTCGAGGGACGGGATATGTTCCCGCGGTGCCACCCACGTTGACGCTATCGCGCCCGCTTTTGACTGCATATTATACATGCCGGAAAAGTGTTGCCCATTCTACTACTCTCTTAATCGGCACTCACAGCCCAATACTGCTCTGCCTCATTTGAGAACAGTATACGGTGCCAACTCTCTTGTAAGATTTCCAAAAAGATGGGGTCTCTCCCGGTGAAACTCCCCGACTTGGATTCGAACCAAGGACCCTTCGGTTAACAGCCGAATGCTCTACCGCTGAGCTATCGAGGAATGTCTGCCTAATCGACATAAGGATGATACCACCAATATTATCAGCTTGTCAAGGGCTAAATTCAAGAACCTGTATTCAATAATTTATAGCCGCGAAGCTGCGCGTGGCCACGAAGGCTATGCCCGTGCCGCATATGTCGGGGACAATGGTCTGGCCAAGCTTTACCGGCGCGGAGACTTCGATATCGTCCAGCAGGCGCATTGCGTCGGAGATCAGGTGCTTGGGGATCGGCGCGGCTGTCTTTACGGGGCAGCGGCGGTGGGCCGCGCCGGTGAGCCTTACGGTGGAGGTGATGGTGCGCGTGGGGTTTTGAAGCTCGCTCTTGCCGTAGACCTCGCCGCGCGGGCAGGAATTGCCGGTCACGCTGCAGCCGTTTTGTTCGTCAACCTCCAGGCGGCAACCCTTGGGGCAGACTATGCAGACCAGTTTTGTCACGTCTCCAGCTCCTTGCATGATATTGTGATTTCGCCCGCGGCGCCGGCCAGCACGTCCCGCGCAATGTTGACGCGTTCCATCTCGCCGGGCATCATGTGCGGGCGTTTGAAGGCCTTGAGCGTGCCGCCGGCGTGTTCCACAACGATGTGGCTGTCGCGGAAGATTCTGCGCGGGCGGAAGAACACGGCCACGCTGTCGCCCATGTTGTCGCGGTCGATGGTCTGCGGAACGGTGTAGGTTACGCCGTCGCCGTTTACGATGCGCAGGAGGTTCGCGCCGGGCGGGGTTTGCGCCGTTACAAAGGCCGCCGCGGCCGCACCCGCGCGTTCGCCCTCCGCCGTAACAAAGTCTACTATGTCGTGTACGTGCAGGACGTTTCCGCAGGCGAATATGCCCGGGGCGGAGGTCTCCATGTTGTCGCGCACGGTGGGGCCGTTTGTGCGGCTGTCCAGGTTTATGCCGGCGGCGCGGCTAAGCTCGTTCTCCGGCACAAGCCCCACGGAGAGCATTACGGTGTCGCAGTCAAAGACTATTTCCGTGCCGGGAATGGGCTGACGCCCGTCGTCCACCTTGCTGACGACGACCTGCTCCACGCGCCTGTTGCCGCGGATGTCCGTGATGGTGTGGGAGAGGTAGAGCGGGATGTTATAGTCCTCCAGGCACTGGACGATGTTGCGGGTTATGCCGCCGGAGTAGGGCATAACCTCCACACAGGCCAGCACCTTCGCGCCCTCCAGAGTCAAACGGCGCGCCATAATCAGGCCGATGTCGCCGCTGCCAAGGATCACAACGCGCTTGCCGACCATGTAGCCCTCGATGTTCACAAGACGCTGAGCCGCGCCCGCGGTGAGGACGCCGGCCGGCCGTGTTCCCGGAATGTTGATCGCCCCGCGGGTGCGCTCGCGGCAGCCCATGGCCAGCACGATGCTGTCGGCGGCGAATATGTTGTAACCGGACCGGCTGCCGACTGCGTGAACCTTGCGCCCGGGGGCAAGCTCCAGCACCGTGGTGCCGGTGAGAACATCTATCTGCGCCTCGGCCAGCATGTTTATGAAGCGTTCGGCAAACTCCGGGCCTGTCAGCTCTTCCTTGAAGTAGTGCAGGCCGAAGCCGTTGTGTATGCACTGGTTTAATATTCCGCCAAGTTCGCCGTCGCGCTCGATCACGAGTATCCTGCGCAGGCCGTGCCGCCACGCGCCGTATGCGGCCGCCATGCCGGCCGGGCCGCCGCCGATGACAATTAGTTCATAGGACACGTTCACAGAGCCTGACCACCCTTCGCGGAACCAATCTTTGTTTGCGAACTTAGTACATACGCGCCTTCGCCGTCCGCAAGAACCTCTGTGAGGTCGCAGCCGTGAAATTCCGCCAGAATCTCGAAGAGGCGCGGGCCGCAGAAACCGCCCTGACACCGCCCCATGCCCGTGCCGGTGCGGCGTTTCACACCGTCAAGGGATACGGGGGGAATCGGGGCGTTCAGCGCGTCGCGCACTTCGCCTTCCGTCACAAGTTCGCAGCGGCAGATGATGTGGCCGTAGGCCGGGTCTCGCGCCACAAGCTCCGCACGTTGGGAAGCGTCCAAGTGCGCGAACTTGACGCGTGTGCGTGTCGCCGTGAAGCCCTGCTTACGCGGGAAGGGCGGCAGTGCCTCCGCCACAAGCTCCGCGGCCATCACGGCGATTGCCGGCGCGGCGGAAAGCCCGGGAGACTTTATCCCCGCAAGGTTGATGAAGTCCTTCGCGCCCTTGGCGTGTGCGATTATAAAGTCGCCGTGGTCGCTCTTTGCGCGGGAACCCGCGAAGCTGCGGATGTTCGCGCCGAAGTCTATGCTTGGCACCGACAGGCGGGCAACGTCCTTGATGTAGGCCATCTTGGCCTGTGTCGTGGATACGTTCTCGATATCGCCGGGGGGTTCGTTGCTTGGGCCGACGATGAGGTTGCCGTGTACCGTCGGCGCGACAAGCACGCCCTTGCCGTGTTCGTTGGGGCATTGGAACACAACGTGGGACACGCGCTCGCCCTCGCTCTTGTCCAGCAGGAAGTACTCTCCGCGGTCGGGCAGTATCTTGAACTCGGGTTCGAACACCATGTTGTGGATCGTGTCGGCGTACAGCCCGGCGGCGTTTACCACGCAGCGCGCGGTCACTTCGCCCCGGGCGGTGCAAATCGCATAACCGCCGTCAATCTTGGTTATCGCGGTTACGCCGCTGTCCAGGCGCACCTGTGCGCCGTTGCGTATGGCCGTTTCCGCCAAGGCCAGAGTGTACTCCCACGGGTTCACGATCATTGCGGAAGGAGCCAGCAACGCCGCCGTAACGCTTTTGCTGACATTCGGCTCCGCGGCCAGGGTCTCTTCGCGCGTGAGTATCCGCATGTCGTCCAGACCGTTCCGGCGGCCTTGCCGCAGCAACTCTTCCAGCGCGGCCTCGTCATCTGCCGAAAAGGCAAGCACCAAGGAGCCGCACTGCACATGCGATATATCAAGGTCGTGGAAGAGCTGCTTGGCATGGCGCGCGCCCTCAACGTTCAGGCGCGCCATCAGCGTTCCCGGTTCCGGGTCGTATCCCGCGTGGATCACCGCGCTGTTCGCCTTGGTCGCGCCGCTTGCCCCGACGTCGTTCTCCCTCTCCAGCACCGCGACAGACAGCTCGTACTTCGAAAGCTCGTATGCCGCCGCCGCGCCGACAATTCCGCAACCTATTATAACTACGTCAAACATATCATCATCAATCCGTTCCATTAGACCTCTTCCGAAACTAGCCGACACCATCTTTGCGGCCAGTTTCACACAATGCGTCATCGCTTTTTCCTGCGCTGACGCTCCGGATGCCGGACGTGTGCCACCGGCACACAGCATTCTAGCGTACCTTGCAGGTACGCGGCGGCGTCAGCTCCTAGGGCGTGTTTGAAAACCCGCTTTCGGCGAATTTTCGAGCATAATTTTTTGCCGGGCTAGGAAGCGACGACGACGCGAACCCTTGTGGTTCGCTAGAATGCTGTGTGCCGGTGGCACACG
>WRAA01000062.1 GCA_009780445.1 Defluviitaleaceae bacterium | reverse complement strand
GAGGGACGACGCGTACACCGGTTGCATGGGCGAGCAGTTCGGCGTTAGCCGAACGACCAGCCCACAGGGTACGCTAGAATGCTGTGTGCCGGTGGCACACGTTCAGCATCCGGAGCGTCAGCGCAGGAAAAAGTGACGACGCAATTGCGCAAAAAGACAAGTTTGATTGGAGTGTTTTCAAGTTGAATGGCTATATGTTTCGCAGAAAATGTTGATTGCGTCGCGCAGGAATTCGGCGCAGCCCAGGGCGATCTTTTCGTAATGAGCCTTGAATCGTTCGTCGTCGGCGTACATTTCCCCCAGGGAAACGTGGTACTGCTTGGTGTAGCTTGGGTAGAATACGCGCAGCCATTGGCGGTGAAGATCGCAGGCTTCTTGCGCCGCCGCGCATGAGGGGTCTCCGGCGGCGACGGCGGCCCGCAGTTTACCCTCCAGCGCGACGCGCAGGCGTTCGCCTTCGTTGAACTGCTCCTGCGTCATACCTTGTATGTGCGCGTTGGAGGCGTCCGCGGCGTGGTCTCCGTATCTCTCGCGGACTTCCGCGCCGAACATTTGCTCGTTGTCGTCAATTATGGACTGCTTCACGGTATCAAAAGTGTTCATCATGCTCCACCCTTCCTTCTAGCTAAGGTTCGGATTGCGCAGACGTTGCACCATCAGGGTGTGGCCGGCCTCGGCGGAGGTGATGCTGTGCCGCATCTCGTCCAGACCAAGCGCGAATTCGTCGAAGGCAAGCTGTGTAATGCGCTCCATGTCAAGCATTGCGGCGTTGATCTCGTACTGCGCCAACATTGCCTCGTAGCCGGCACGCAAAATCGTCAGGCTGCGCTCCTGCGCCCGTATCTGGTCGTAGAGATCCAGGAGGGAGCTTTCGAGATCTTCGCGTATCTGCATCACGTTGCGCTGTGCGCGGTTGAACTCGATGGTGCGCGCGGTGCGGTCGTCATCGTTCCTTGCGGATCTGTGTTCGTACTCGAAGCGCGTGACCTCCAGCTGGCGCAAGGCGCGCCTAAGGTCGGCGTTTTGCGCAAGGGTGATGGCCACGTAGTCCTCCACCGGGCGGCTGGTGAACGGAGCGAAGTCTAACTCAAGCTCTACGCAAAAACGCGCGGTGCGCCCACCGCCCACGATGCTCGCAAGCTGCCTGTGCGCGCGGTTGATCTCCGTCTGCAGGCTTTCGCGCTCGATCTCCAGGTTCGTTATGGCGCGGGCGGCGGCGTTGAAATCGTGTACGCTCAAAAGGCCGTGTTCGTAGCGCACTCTGTCGAACCTGTGTTTCTGACGCGCTATGGCGATCTCGCGCTCCATAAACTCCATCCGCGCTTCGGCGTTAAGTATGGCAAGGAAACCCTGCTGCACGCTCTGGGTGATAAGCGCGATCTGCGTCGTCCTGTCGGTGTGGCTGAATGCCATGGCGATCTCATGGGTCATACGCGCGATGGCCGTGCTAAGCAGTATCGACTCATGGGTCGATTCCATCAGAGCTTGGCTTAACTGCCGCCCCGAAATCTCCTCCAGCACAACATTCTCGGCCAGACGGCGTATGCTCTCGCTGTTATTTATCGCGCGGTGTACGGCGCGGTCCACGGTCAGAACCGTAGTCTCCTGCGCCTGCACGGCTACGGTTCCCGCAAAAATCGTAATAACCAGCGCCGCCGCTGTTACAAGCTTCTTCATAATGCCTCCTCGCAACCTTGTTTATTCGTACCTAAGAGCCTCTATCGGGTCAAGCTTGCTGGCCTTGATGGCCGGCCCGACGCCGAACACGATCCCCGTGAGGCATGACACGCCGACGGCAAGCACCACGGAGGTGATGTCCACCACGGCATGCACGTTCATCACCGGGCCGATAAGCCGCCCGCCCGCAAAACCCAGGGCTATGCCGATGGCGCCGCCTATCAGCGTGAGGATGATCGCTTCGGTAAGGAACTGCCAGCGGATGTCGCTGTTACGCGCGCCGATGCTCTTGCGTATGCCGATCTCGCGGGTGCGCTCCGTTACCGTAACAAGCATGATGTTCATAACGCCGATGCCGCCCACCAGCAGCGATATCGCCGCAATGCCCGATATCGCTATGGTAACCATGGCAAGCTGCGCGTTCATCTGCTCCAGAAAGTCCATCGGGTTGAACACGGTGTAGTTGCCGGATGTTCCGCGCGAATTGTCCAGCATGTTCATAACCTGTTCGCCGATCTCCGTCATCCGGTTGGGATCCTCCACGGCTACGAAGATCGTATCCACCTGACGCTGCCCCAAGATGCCTTGCAGAGTGGTTATGGGAACGCTCACTTCCTCCCGGATCCATTCAGGCTCCATCATATCTTCCCATTGCGCGTTGGGGTTCGCCATGATGCCCACAACGGTGAAACGCTGGACACCCGCCGCCCACCAGGACTGAAACTCCACGGTTTGGCCGATGATGCCCGCGTGTACCCCGCCGAAGATCCTGTCCGCCGTGGAATCGGTGATAACGGCGAAGTGCATGGCGTTGTCGATGTCCATTTGGCTTATGTAACGGCCGTACAGCATCTGGACGTGCATTATCTGCTCGTATTCGGGCGTTATGCCGTTGATTGTGGAGTTGCGGACTTCGCCAGGGTCCTGCGTGCGCATCTGGAAATCCCACGAAGGCAGAAGCGCCGCCGCCGTGCGGACTCCGGGAATGTGGCGCACCTGCTCCACGTCGTTCATGTTCAGCAGATCCAGATCCGTCACGCTGTCGCCCCAGCCGGACAGCCTCACCTGGATGTTGCCAAGCCCCATGGTCGCCCACTGCTCTTCCATAAAGTTGCTCATCCCCGCGCCCAGCGACACGATGGTGATAACCGACGATATGCCGATTATTATGCCAAGCATCGTGAGGAACGCCCGCAGCTTGCTGCTGAACACGCTGGACACGGCCGTCTTTATCGATTCAAATATGTTCATATGCGCCCGCTTCCGTTTTCAACTGAATTGACTGTATCAGACACTATCACCCCGTCGCGGAAGGTCACTATGCGCCGTGTGTGCGCCGCGACTTCGGGTTCGTGGGTTACTACGATGATGGTCGCGCCTTGGGCGTGGAGGTTCCGGAAGATCTCCATGATCTCGAGGCTGGACTGGCTGTCCAGATTGCCCGTGGGTTCGTCGGCGAGAATTATGCTCGGGGTGTTCACCAGTGCGCGGGCTATGGCCACGCGCTGTCTCTGCCCGCCCGAAAGCTCGTTGGGGCGGTGTTTTACGCGGTCCTCCAGCCCAACCTTCTCCAGCGCGTACAGAGCGGCCTTGCGCCGTAACGCGCGCGGCTTCGCCGAATACATCATCGGCAGCTCCACGTTCTCCAGCGCGGTCAACTTAGGCAGCAGATTAAAGGACTGGAACACGAAACCTATCTTGAGATTGCGTATGGAGGCCAGGTCGTTGTCCTTGAGGCGGCTTACGTCCATGCCGTCCAGGCTGTAGTGGCCGCTCGTTGGTTTGTCGAGGCAGCCCAGTATATTCATCATGGTGGACTTGCCGGAGCCGGACTGCCCCATGATTGCGACAAACTCGTTGCTGAATACGCTAAGGCTGACGTTTCTAAGCGCGTGTACGTCGTGGTCGCCCTGCATGTAGACCTTGCTAAGCTCCGTAATCTTGATGATGGCGTGCGGATCTTGTTCCTGCGGCATCAAGCGTCACCCCCTAGTTGGTGCGTATGACGACACCGCCGCCGCCACCGCCTCCGCCACGGCGCACAGCCATGCCTCCGCCGCCGTTGCCCTGCATCGCCCCGCCGCCGTCGAATATGTCGTCGGGCAGTGGGTCGCCGTCCTGCATCATCGGCGTAGGCGTGAGGACTATGCGGTCGCCGGCCTCCAGACCTTCCAAGACCTCCACGTCAAGCGCGGTGGATATTCCCCGGGTGATATCGCGCCGCCTCAGGATGTTCTGCTCGTCTATCAGCATTACGTACTCCGCGCCGGTCTCGAAGTCCATCATTATCGCCATTACGGGAATGTTCACGGTGTCCGGGCTTTCCACCATAATTATCTCGATATCTACGCTGAAGCCGGGGCGCAGGTGTTCGTCCGGGTTGTCCACAGAGACTTCGATAGGCACAACAACTTCCACGCCGGTCTGGGCTTGGCGCGTTGTGGCCGTGGGGCTTACGCGTGTGACCGTGCCGTTGTAGACCGTGCCGGCTATGCCCGCGCTCGTCATAGACACGCTCTGGCCCACGAACACCTGCGGCGCGTCCACCTCTCTGATCTCGGCTTCCACCATCAGGCGCGAAAAGTCGGCTATCTCCACAAGCTTGCTGGTGCCTGTCACCTGTGCGCCCACGCTTACCTCCACAGCTATGACGGTGCCGGATGTGTGCGACACGGTCTCCGAAATCAGCCTGTCGCGCTGTTCAAGCAGGGCGCGGTGGTTGCTCTCTGACAGCGCAAGGTCGTTTAGCATCTGCTGATGGCTGATCCTGGCACTTTCGGTCGTCAGCGGGGACATTTGTTGTTCGTAGTGTGCCTCCGCGTCCTCAAGGCCGCGTTCGGCGGTTTCCAGCCCGCGCTCGGCGGCCTCCAGAGCGCGTTCGGCGGTCTCCAGATTCAGTATGCTGTTCTGCAAGTCCGTTTCGGCGTTGGCCGCCCGTATGCGCAGGTTGTCGGTGTTCTGCGTCATCGCGTCGAACTCGTGCCGCGTTATGCCGCCAAGCGCGAGTATCCGGGAGCTGACTTCCAGCTCTATCCGCGCCTGTTCGTATTCGCGGCGTGCGTTCTCAAGGTTCTGGCGTTGGTTGTAGATGTCGTTGTGCCTGTCTGCTATACGCTCCTGCGCGTCTATGATGGATTCTTCCGCGCGCAGTATGCCGTCCTGCGCGGAGTATACCTGGTTGCGCAAGCCGCGGTGTTCGGTGTCCGTCGGGCCAAGGTTCTGCGCTTGGATCGACAGCCGCTGGTTCTCAAGCCGTATCTGCGAGTTGCTGATCTCCCGCGTTATGCTCAGCATTGCCTCTTCTATGTCGTATGTAACAATTGTCTGGCCTTCCTCCACCTCGTCGCCGACCTGCACGTGTACCTCGGCCACGCGCAGCCGCGTCTCTCCTTCGGCCGAGCTGTAGATAGGCTCCACCCTCTCCAGCTCCACCCTGCCGTTTGCCGACACAACCTGCCGAAGGTCACTGCGCCCCACATCTGTGGTGATCACCGTGCCGCCGCCCATTGCCATCATCGCGTCGTGCGTACCAACATTTACAATATTCGTGCCGAACACAACGAACGCGCCAACTGCCGCAGCCGCCGCAAGGCCAATAAATACAAACTTCTTCTTCATACCGCTCTACATCTCCCTAAATATACATTCTGTGTCTGGCTATCTTTATATACTATACACGCTCATCATGAATTTTACATGAAGTTGGCCATGAAAGTTTATTCCTTGACAATATACGTAGACATGTCGCGAAAGTATGTGTTATAGTGGAAAGAAATTACTGCTATCCGGGAAGGTTCGCATATGAGATTATCGAAGTACATTGCCGCCTGCGGCGTATGTTCGCGCAGAAAGGCCGAAGAGGCCATATTGGCGGGGCGCGTAAGCGTGAACGGCGTGGTTGTGGCGGAGCTTGGCACAAAGGTGGGGGAGGGCGACAGCGTAAGCTTTGACGGCGTGCCTGTGCGCCCGGCCGAGGCTTTTGTCTACGTCATGCTCAACAAGCCGGAGGGTTACATCAGCACGGCCAAGGATCAGTTCAACCGCCCGTCGGTGTTGGATCTTGTGGAGGTGGAGGGTGCGCGCCTTGTGCCGGTGGGGCGGCTGGACTGCGCAACATCCGGGATGCTCCTGCTGACCAACGACGGCGACCTGGTCTACCGCCTAACCCACCCAAGCCACGAGATCCGCAAGACCTACATCGTGCGTGTTGACGGCGAAATAAGCGGCAACGCGCTGGAGCAGATCCGCAGCGGCCTTGTTATCGACGGCTACAAGACTTCGCGCACAGACATCAAGGTGCTGAACACGGGCGACGGCACCAGCCTCGCGGAGGTCGCCATCAAGGAAGGACGCAACCGCCAGATCCGCAAGATCTTCGACCAACTGGGTTACACCATACGCTCCCTGCGGCGCGTCGCCACGGGTAAGCTGCGCCTTGGCGGCCTCATCAAGGGTACGTGGCGGCACCTTACGCCGGAGGAAGTAGCCTATCTCAAGAGCTGCTGATGTTCTATTTCCGCGCCGTCTTGAGTATACTATACCGGAGGTGGTATCGTGTATTCAAGGCTATTTATCACGCTGAAGGCCGACTCTTCGGGTTATGGGTTCGGCGGGCGCAGTCCGTCCGGGCGGTGTGTGCTGGAGCAGCGGGGGAACATCTGCAAGGCCGCGCTTACGGCACAGGACCTCAAGCCCGGCGTCGGCTACAAGGTGTACATAATCGAGAAGAGTTCGCCCCAGGGCGAGGCTCCGCGCGGGGTGTCCGCGGGAAGCCTGGATGTGGACGCGCAGGGGCGCGGCGAACTTCGCAAGGAATTTCAAGGCGCGTTCGGCGGCAAGATCGCCTTTGAGGATGTGGCGGTTGTCGCGGTTGTGGCCGCAAAAGCCGCGGGCAGGGACATCGCTCTGGTCGGCTTTGAAAACGACGACAACGCAAAGTCCCACAAGTGGAGGAACTTCACCGATACGGCAGGCGAACCACGCCCGCCCGAAAGCCGCGCCGAAACGCCCCTGGCGAAGGAAGAACGCGCGGAGATTGCGGCGGAGCCGGAGCCTGCCGCGGATGCTGAACCTTTCGCAGAGGCTGAACCTATCGCGGACACGGCCACATCGGCAGTGGCGGAGCCGGAACAGCCTACCCTTCTCGAACCGGAACCCGCGCCGGCCGCGGAGGCCGCACCGGAGCAAGAGACCGCGCCCGTGCCGGAACCCACGCGGGAACACACAGCGTCCGCGCAGAATCTCGCCCCGCCGGAGCCGCCGCCCGTGTACGCAAAAAATCCCGCCCGGCCGCAAGGCCATGGCGAGATCGAGAACATTTTCGCAAACAATGTAGAGTTGCAGCCCTTTGCGCACAAGCACACGGACATCCGATGGGTACGCGCTTCCCTCAAAGAGCTGGCCGTGCTTCCGATCGAATACTGGCCGGTTATGAACAGCGGCCTGGCGGTGTTGTGCAACGAAAGGTACGGCCACCTGATTCTGGGCCGCGACAACAACGACCCGGGGCGGGTGCTGGTGGGCATCCCCGCGGTTTTCGAGGGCAAACAGCTTCCCAGCGCGCAGTCTATCGGCTTCACCCGTTTTGAATACTGCGACGACAGGCAGGCCGGAGAGCGCGAGCATGGTTACTGGATGTTGGAGTCCAGGATATCGTAGACGCCGGCCAGCAGCTTGTCGTACTCGGCAAGAGCGTCCAGATACCGCTTGCACTCGGGCGTTACGCACATCTTTGAATACACAAGGCTGTGCGCCGATTCAGCGTCAAAGCTCGGCACGCCGCCCCGGAGCATGGCGATCTGCACTTCCTGCGTGAGACGCGTATATTCTTCCAACAGTGCCACGTGTTCGGCACTGTTGTTTATTTGCGCGAGAGCCGCCGCAAGGTCTGCTGCGGCGGCCGACGCGTTGATGGATGCAACAAGATCGCCCGCAAGCGACAGTACTTTATCGTCCATGACCTACACTTCCATTATAATGGGCAGGATCATCGGGTTGCGCTTTGTTTTCTGCCACAGATAGTCACGCAGGGCATCCTTTATCACGCCCTTGGTGTACTGCCATTCGGAGATATTCCGCATTTCGCAGCCGTCGATGGCCTTCTGCACGACCTTGCGCGCGTCCTCCATAAGATCTTCCGACTCGCGAACGTATACGAAACCGCGGGATATGATGTCAGGGCCGCTTAGAACCCCGCCGGTGGCCTTCTCGGTAGTGACCACTATGATTATCAGGCCGTCCTGCGAAAGTATGCGCCTGTCGCGCAGGACAATGTTGCCCACATCGCCTACGCCAAGGCCGTCCACAAAAACTTGCCCGGACGGCACAGATCCGTTTACCTTTGCATCTTGGTCGCCGACCTCCAGCACATCGCCGATATCCATGATGAATACGTTGTCCGGCTTCATGCCCATGGACACGGCCAGATCCTTGTGCATCTGCAAGTGGCGGTATTCGCCGTGTATCGGCACCAGGAACTTGGGCTTGACAAGGGCGTGCAGGAGCTTGATCTCCTCCTGCTTGGCGTGGCCGGACACGTGTACGTCCATCAGCCCTTCGTAAATCACGTTGGCTCCGCGCTTCATCAGCTCGTTAATAACCTTGCTGATGGTCTTTTCGTTGCCCGGTATGGGCGACGCGGATATTATTATTTTGTCGCCGTGTTTGACCTCGACCTGCTTGTGTTCCTTCGCGGCTATGCGAGAGAGAGCCGCCATCGGCTCGCCCTGCGTGCCTGTGGTGATGATCACCAGCTGTTCGTCGGAATAGTTCTTGATGTCATACGTTTCGATCTGCAAGTTCTTGGGGATGTCGAGATAACCCAGCTCCACCGATGTTTTCACAGCGTTAAGCATGGACCGCCCGATGAAGCAGACCTTGCGGTGATGCTTGACGGCGCAGTTGACTATCTGCTGGATGCGGTGTATGTTGGAGCTGAATGTCGCCACCATTATACGGTTCTGCGGCGTGTCCATGAATATTTTCTCGAAGATCGGGCCGATGGAGCGTTCGCTCATTGTGAAGCCCGGGGAGCCTACATTGGTGCTTTCGCACAGGAAGAGCTTTACGCCCTTGCGCCCGATTTCGGCAAAGCGCGTAAGATCTATCGGATCCCCGTGTATGGGCGTGTAGTCGACCTTGAAGTCGCCCGAGTGAACCACCATGCCGGCCGGCGTCTGTATCGCAAGCGCGGCTGAATCGGCGATGGAATGGGTGACTCTGATGTATTCTACCTTGAACTTGCCGGCCTCTAACTGGGTTCCGTATTCTACTACATGCGTCGTCGGCGTGAGGCCGTGTTCCTTAAACTTCGACTCCAGCAAGCCCAGTGTGAGCCGCGTGCCGTATACCGGAACATTCATCTCCTTGAGGAAGTAGGGCAGGGAGCCGATGTGATCCTCGTGGCCGTGCGTTAAAAATACGCCGCGCACCTTGTGCTTGTTCTTCACGAGATAGGAAAAATCGGGGATTACGAGGTCGATCCCCAGCATATCGTCCTCAGGAAACGCTACGCCGCAGTCTACTGCTATTATGTCGTTGCCACACTCAAATATGGTGATGTTCTTGCCGATTTCCTGGAGACCTCCAAGCGAAATGACACGCAACTTAGGTTTTTTTGATGCCAAAAAATTTACACTCCTTCAAATTATGTTGTCAGTACTTAATGGTTAGCCGCTAGGGCGTGTTTGAAAACCCCATTTCGGCGCATTTTCGGCAAATTTTCCGCCGTGCGTCGTCAGCTTTTTCCTACGCTGACGCTCCGGATGCTAGACGTGTGCCACCGGCACACAGCATTCT
>WRAA01000061.1 GCA_009780445.1 Defluviitaleaceae bacterium | reverse complement strand
GGTGCAGCCCAGCACTATCGCGTCGCACCCGCGGTCTGTGAGGTGCTTTGCCGCGCTGTTAAATTCGTTGATGTCGATAGGTTTGCCAGCCTTCACACCTTTGAAGATCGTTTTCATCACAAGGGCTTGGTGATGTTCGTCCGGGACGACACAGGCCAGATCATATTTTTCAAAGTGTTTCGGGAATATGCCGGTGGCAATGGTGCCGTCGGTGGCCATGATGCCCACGGTTTTCGCGCCGCTTCGTTGGATGTGTTCGGCGATTTCGTCAACAATGTTGATAACACTCGCGCCGGCCTGCTCCACAACTTCGTCGATAAAGTGGGTGGCCGTAACGCAGGGTATGGCGATGGCGTCCACGCCTTCGTCTGCAAGTTTTTTGGCGTACTTGGCTAAGTACGGCCCCGGGCTGTGTGTGCTGCGCCCCAGTATGAAGCCCGTGCGGTCCGGTATGCGCGGGATGTTGTAGATGATGATGTCGGGGTGTTCCTGGTCTGTCGCGGCTTCGGTGTGAAGCACCACCAGCTCGAAGAAGCGCGCCGTGGCCAAGGGGCCAAGCCCGCCGATAACGCCGAGGGATCCGGGTTTGTGAGTGCTCATGTTATCCTCCTAACGTAACGTCGCAGTCCTGATACCACCGCAGGGCATCCAGGAAGTGTTCGTCCTTAAAGTCCGGCCAGTAGTCCTCCACCACATAGAAGTCGGAGTATACGGACTGCACGGGAAGGAAGCCGCTCAGCCGCCGCCTTCCGCCCCAGCGTATTATCATGTCCATCCGCGGGATGTCGCGGGACGCAATGCCCTTTTCAACATTTGCGGCGGACACGCCGGCTTCGCCCAGCTGTGACAGATCCCACTTCCAGCTGTAGTTCACAAGGAAGTTGAGATTCAGCACACCCTTGCCGTAGCTTACGCGTGTGTTTGCATAATCGTAGAGTTCGGGCGGGAAGAACTTGGAATCTCTGTTGCCGAGCGCCATGATGTTGTAGTCGAGGTTTGCGGCGGCTTGCACAGCGTTGATGCAGGCCTGCGTATATGCCTGTATTTGAGTCTGCGCCCTCTTGGTGTTGTCCACCGTAAAGGCGTAGAATGTGGCCTCCTTTACGCCATAGGCGGCGCACAGCTCCACAAGCCTCATGCCGGGATCCACGCCGTGGGCATAACCTTCGTGCTTCTCAAGCTCATGATCCAACGCCCAACGCCTGTTGCCGTCGGGGATAATGCCTATGTGTTCCGGTACGCGCTTGAACTTCTCGGTTTGTATCATGCAAGCCTTCTCTCGTGTAATCATTATTGTTATAGTATAACACACATAGCAGGAAATTACAATAGACCTCTTTCGAAACTAGACGATACCAGATTTGCGAGGCAGTTTCGCGCAAGGCTAGGAGCTGACGCCGCCGCGAACCCACAGGGTTCGCTAGAAGGAAGCGACGACGCATTGCGTGAAACTGGCCGCAAAGATGGTATCGGCTAGTTTCGGAAGAGGTCTAGCAGACCTCTTTCGAAAGAGGTCTATTTACGCGTTACCTGCGGGCGGAGTCCAAAGCGGCGCGTATTGCCGTTATCAGCACTTCCTGCGTATAGGTGTGGTTGCCTGCGCGCGCGATATCGAGGGACTGCGCCTCGATTATCCGGGCGGACAAACTGTCCATGGTGGGCTGCATCAGCGGGTAGAACACCGCCTGCGCCTCATACGCGTCGGAGATACTCACGTTTAGGATCGAGTTTTCGCTCACTTCAACGCTGACGACGATCGTCGAGTTCGAGAGTACGATCTCGGAATAATATGTACCGGGCGTGAAGCTGCCCATAGGCGCGGCGGGTGTGCCTATGCCTGACGGCTGCTGCTGCCTCTGCGCCGGCGGCGCGGGCATTGCGGGTGAGGCTGGTGCGGTGGTGGTCTCCGGCCTCGCGCCGAACACGAACAACACAATCAGAAGCGCGACCAACACCGCCGCGGCGACTACGCATACCTTGCGGATCTGCTTCATCTGAAGCACAAATATCTTGGTGCCACCCATATTCTCAACTCCCTGTAGTTGTAGGATAAGTAAGTTTATTATGGCGTGAATGCAAATATGTCTTGATTAAACAACTTTTCCGGATTATAATGATTGTGTGACAGACGTTGCGGTGGATTATTTTTGTAGTTTATGCAATGTTTGGACATACTAAGAGCCTGTATTCAAATACAGGTTCTACAGCGCAAACACAAAAACTTTAGGTGATCAGATTAATGAAGTACAAAGAACTGGCACTGGGAATCTTTATCATAATTGTTCTGCTGGTGTTCATTATACCGCCGCCTCCGGGGATGATGGACTTCATTTTGATGATGAACATCGCCATCGGGATGATCATACTGCTAAACGCGGTATACGCCACGGAACCCTTGCAGATGTCAACATTTCCGACACTGTTGCTTACATCCGTGCTGTTTCGGCTTGCCATTACAATCTCCACGACCAGGCTTATCCTGGGCACGGGCGACGGCGGGCAGGTTATAGCCACCTTCGGCAGTTTTGTGGCCGGAGACAACCTGGTGCTGGGTGTTATCATCTTCTTCATCCTGACGCTCGTCAACTTCCTTGTTATCACCAAGGGCGCGGAGCGTGTGGCCGAAGTTGGCGCGCGCTTTACGCTGGACGCAATGCCGGGCAAGCAGATGGCCATAGACGCGGATCTGAACTCCGGGCTGATAGGCGAGGACGAAGCCAAGAAACGCCGCAAGAAGATCCAGGACGAAGCCAACTTCTACGGCGCGATGGACGGTGCCGCCAAGTTTGTCAAGGGCGAGGCTATCGCGGGCATCATCATCACGTTTGTGAACATAATCGGCGGTATCATCCTCGGCACCACCGGCCTTGCCACGGGCGAATCCATGAGCATTGGCGAAGCTACGTCGCTGTTCATGATGCTGTCCATCGGCGACGGTATCGTGAACATGCTGCCGGCCCTGCTTACGTCGGCCGCCACGGGTTTTATCGTTACCAAGGCCACGAGCGAAGGCGATATCGCAAGCACGCTTTCCAAGCAGGTGCTGTCAACTCCGATGGTGCTGCTGCTGGTTGGCGGGGCGATGGTATTCCTTGGCGTGTTCACTCCTCTGCCGGGCGTTGTGTTCGTGCCGATGGGTGTCGTGCTTATCGTCGCTTCGCAGATACAGAGCCGCAGACAAATTGTTGACGAAATAAAGGAAGAGATTTCGGCCGAGGAAGTGGAAACCGCGGAGATACGCCGGCCGGAGAACATCGTATCACTGCTTAACGTAGACCAGATCCTGCTGTTGTTCGGCTACGGCCTGATACCTCTGGCAGACCCCGCGCAGGGCGGCGACCTTCTCGACCGTATCGTGATGATACGGCGGCAGATAGCCCTGGAGCTGGGTGTGATAGTGCCGGTGATACACTTGCGGGACGACATAAAACTTTCGCCGAACCAGTACCGCATCCTTATAAAGGGCGTGGAAGTTGCGGGAGGCGACATAATGTTCGACCACTACATGGCCATGAACCCGGGTTATGTGGAGGAAGAGATAGATGGTATCGAGACTGTAGAGCCGTACTTGGGCTTGCCGGCTCTGTGGATATCGGAAACACAGCGCGAACGCGCCGAGGCTCTGGGCTACACGGTGGTAGACCCGCCGGCGATTATCGCGACGCACATGACGGAGATCATCCGTTCGCACCTGCACGAGCTTCTGTCGCGCCAGGACGTTCAGACGCTTATCGACAACGTGAAGGAGCAGAATCAGGTCTTGGTGGACGAACTTATCCCGCGCATGATGACCATTGGCGACGTGCAGAAGGTCCTGGCGAATCTCTTGCACGAAGGCATATCCATCCGCGACCTCGCCACGATACTGGACACACTGGCGAACTATGCCCACGTAACCCGCGACACCGACATGTTAAGCGAATATGTGAGGCAGGCGCTGCGCCGCGCAATATCGCGCAAGTTCTTCGACGACCGTATCAACAACGTGCTTACGCTGGATCCGGATTTGGAACAGCGTATCATGGGCAGTGTGCAGGCCACGGAACAGGGTTCCTATGTCGCGCTGGACCCCTCCACAACACAGCGCATCTTCGACAACTTAAACAGCGAGACGCAGAAGCTTACCTCCATGGGTCTCCAGCCGATCATACTTACTTCGCCGATAGTGCGTATCTACTTCAAGCGCTTGGTGGAACAGGTTGCCCCGGATCTTGTTGTCCTGTCCTATAACGAAATTGACCCTAAAGCTGAAATTCAGTCCATCGGGATGGTGAGCATGACTTGAAGATAAAAAAATTTGATGCGCAGACTGAACAGGAAGCTATCGAGAAGGTAAAGACAGAGCTGGGGCTGGACGCTCTGGTGCTTAGCATCAAGACGACCAAGCCGAAGGGCATGTTTGCGTTTATGCGCAACCCGCATGTGGAAGTTATGGCGGCCTACGACGAAAAGAAGTTCGTGCCCAAGCCATCGGTGCTGCCGTCGGTTCCGCCCGCGGCCTTGCCGAAAGCACAGCCGGAACCGGCGGCTCTTGCCATGCCCCAGCCGGCCGCGACCGGCGAGCAGGACACGGCCGCGCAGAGCAGGGCGGATGAAGTCGAGCGGATTGTCGAGTCTATCCAGGCGATACAGTCCCTGCAAGGCGGCTTCCCCGCAAACGCAAGGAGCAGGCCGACGCCCGAACCCGTGGCTCTCAGGGCGACACAGCCGCGTTTGAAGGCTCTGAACGCCCTGGCACAGCCGACAATCCAAGGGATACTGGCAGACCCAACCATGACGGAGAACGAACACAGCTACCGCGAAATAAGCGCGAACGCCGCGATAATGTCCGACACTGCGGGAGCCGGCGGCGCGGCATCAACGGCGCCGAACCTTCCCCCCGGGGACTCAAAGGACACCCGTATCAGCAGACAGGCCGAGAGGATACGCTCTCTCGAAAAGAAGCTGGACAACACCGAGGACATGCTGGCAAACACCATGCAGAGGCTAAGCGTGGCCGAACACTTGCACGGGCGGGGCGCGGAGCGTAAGTATGACAACAACTTGCTGCAAATATTCTACGACACCCTGTGCGAACAGGGCGTGCGCAGCGAGATAGCGGAGGATCTGCTGTCGGACGTAGCCACCTACGAGCTGCACGACCTTGACGTGATCGTGAAGGTTGTGTACAGCAAGATAGTGCAGATGCTGGGCACCGCCGAGCTTGTGGACGTAGCAGCGGCCAAGCGCGGCAAGCCTGTGACCATAGCCTTTATCGGCCCCACGGGGGTAGGCAAGACAACAACAATCGCCAAGCTCTCCAGCCTGTTCATCCTCGGCCTTAACAAGAGCGTCGGCCTGATAACCGCCGACACCTACAGGATAGCCGCGGTAGAGCAGCTGAAAACATACGGCGAAATACTGGGCGCGCCCGTTATGACGGCATACAACAAGGCCGACGTGGCAAACGCCGTGAAGAAGCTTAGCAAGACCAGCGAGATCGTAATAATGGACACCGCCGGCAGATCCCACAAGCACAAGGAGAACGTGGAAGAGCTGCAAGACCTGCTGGAGGCCGCGCCGAAAGCCGTGAAATACCTTGTGCTAAGCACCACTACCAAGTGTGAGGATATCCTGAGCATCATAGACATGTACGCGGGTTTCACCGATTTCAACCTGATATTCACGAAGCTTGACGAGACAAACTGCCTGGGTGCTATCTTAAACGCGTGCTGCATCAGCGGGAAGAAGGTCTCCTATGTAACTACGGGTCAGAATGTGCCGGACGATATCGAAGTTATGCAGCCTGAGCGTATCGCCAGGGCACTGCTTGGCTTCGGCACAATATGAGGTGCAAATGAGCGACCAAGCAAACAGACTCAGAGACATAATAAAGGCCAAGAACGAAGGCCAGCCCCCCGAAGCCGACGGCGGATCCATGCAGACCCTGCTTGCAGACCTGCTGAACGACAAACACACGGCGAAACCCACCGCGAAGGTCATCACCATCACAAGCGGCAAGGGCGGCGTAGGCAAGACGAACTTCACGGTCAACCTTGCCATTGCCCTGGGAAGGATGGGCAAGCGCGTTGTTGTGATAGACGCGGACTTCGGCCTGGCCAACATAGAGGTACTGCTGGGGATAGTGCCCAAGCGCAGCTTTGCCGACGTGTTCGCGCAAAAGTGTACGATACAGGAAGTGCTGACACCCGGCCCGCTTGGGGTCAACTTCATCTCCGGAGGCTCGGGGCTTAGCAACATGTCCAGCATCAGCAACGACCAGCTAAAGCATATTATCGAAAACTTCGACGTGCTGGACGCAATGGCGGACTTTGTTCTGATAGATACCGGTGCCGGCATATCCAAGTCGGTAATGGCGTTTGTGCTGGCCTCCAACGAATCCATCGTGATAACCACGCCGGAGCCGACATCCATCACCGACGCCTATGCCGTGATCAAGACCGCCAAGGAAGAGATGCCGGACCCGCCCACCTTCAAGATAGTTGTAAACCGCGTGGAGTCCAAGGAGGAAGGGTTTGATATATACCACAAGCTGAGCCGCGTATGCTCGAAGTTCCTGATGATGGAAGTTGAAAACCTGGGCTTCATACCCTATGACCACAACCTTGTGAAGGCCGTCAAGAAGCAAACCCCTGTATCCGTCGGCTTCCCGCAGTCCGGGGCGACCTTGGCCATCAACGAAGTCTGCCGCAAGCTTCTGTTCGGGGAATCCGCGCTGCAGGATCTGAAGCAGGAAGCGGGCGGCGCGGAGGCGCAAGGCGGCATGAAGTCCTTCGTAAAGCGTTTGACAGGGCTGTTCAAGAACAAGGCCTAGAGAACTTGTACTCAATAAATCAACTCCACCTTGGCACGGCTTGACGCCGCTACAGGGCCACAGCAACGCCAATCCGCGCCAATGCGGCGTTGATTTATTGAGTACAGGTTCTGACATTACAATCTGCCCTAATCACAGGAGGTGATAGGTATGCATAACATTAAAATTGGCGACAGGCTGGAAATAAGGATCAAGCGGGAAGGTGAGGTTCCTAAAATATATGTGAGCCAAATTGTGGACATCACCACGGATAACGCCGTAACTATCTACACGCCGACTTCCTACGGAAAGGAGGTTGTCTTGCAGAAGTCTATGCCTTGTACCTTGCTTATCTTCCAGGAAGATGGTATGCTGAATATATCGGCCGTGGTGATGGGCACCTTCTCCAAGGACAGCCACAGCCTCACGAAGGTGATGTTTACCTCCAAGCCGGAGAAGATGCAGCGGCGCGAGTTCTTCCGGTTCGACTGCACCCTGCCGATACGCTTCTCGCTGATACACGCAAGCGCGGCGGGACCCGCCGTAGAGCCGAACGAGGGCAGCCAGCCAAAGCTGTTCGAAGGCATTATCAAGGATATAGGCGGCGGCGGACTGCGCTTTGTGACAAACTCGGAGATGGACAACGGGGACAACGTAAAATGCCTGCTGCTGCTGGAGCGCGACTACATCGTCGTTATCGGCAAGATCCTCCAGAAGCACAGCTTTCCCAAGTCGCCGTATAAATTTCAGTACCGGGTGATATTCATTGGTATTTTGCCGGAGGAAAAGGATAAAATAGTTCAGTACGTATTCAATCAACAACGTAAGTTCCTGTTGCGCCAGAGGCGCGGGCTGACCGCGGAAGATCCTCAGTAGCCGTATCATAGTATCAGTAGCGTGTTATAGTATCAGTAGCGTGTATAGAAAGGTGCGAAATTATGAGTAACGAATCGTCGAGGTTGGAAGTACATTTTGACACACTAAAGGAAATTTCAAACATAGGGACAGGCCACGCCGTCACCGCGCTGTCGCAGCTGTTGCAGCGGAATTTCAGGATGAGCGTGCCGACGGTTAACTTTGTGGAGTTTAAGGATGTCGCAAACTTTGTGGGCGGGCCGGAGGCTCTTATACTCGCGGTGCTTGTGAACATCTCCGGCGACATGAACGGCATCGTTATGTTCATGGTCAAGCAGGACTCCGCGCACAACCTCATAAACATCCTCTTGGGCAGCACCACCAACGCCTATGAGGACGAAAACAGCTTCAGCGAACTGGAGCTTTCAACGCTGACAGAAGTCGGCAACATCCTTGTTTCGTCCTACCTTGGTTCCCTCGCGGCCATGATAAACAAGAAGATCGTGCCATCGGTGCCGCAGCTTGCAGCGGATATGGCAAACGCTGTTCTGTCCGTTCCGGCGATAGAGTTCGGCAGGGTTGCCGACAAGGCTCTGTTCATCGAATCCCTCTTCGGCACGGAGGAGGAAAATGTCAAGGGCTACTTCATATTCGTGCCGGAGATGGAATCCTTCGAGAGAAGCTTCAAGTTCTAGCAGTTAACAAGTTCTTACTATCAAAACGCTTCATGCTAGGGGATTTTTATGATGTCGAGTAAGATGATAATTGTTGGAATGGCAGACTTGAATGTGTGTAAAAGCCCGGGGGTGCTTACGACGCTTGGGCTTGGTTCGTGCATAGGTATTGCGTTCCACGACAATGTACATAAAATTGCCGGGTTGGCGCATATCATGCTGCCGGACAGCAAGCAGATACAGAACAACTCCAACGTGGCCAAGTTCGCCGACACGGCTATCGTCAAGATGCTGCAGGACATGGGCAGGATGGGCGCGCAGCGGCAGAACATACGCGCGAAGATCGCGGGCGGCGCGCAGATGTTCGCCTTTACGTCCACAAGCCCGTCGATGCGCATTGGCGACAGAAACATAGAGGCCTGCGTGAACATACTCAACATGCTCCGCATACCCATCCTGGCCAACGAGACCGGCAAGACCTACGGACGCACCGTGGAGCTGTACGCGGATACGGGCGACTTCATCATCAAGACGATCGGCCATGGCACGTTTACCGTCTGATAAACTGGGGGAGAGCTAATGCTTGACAAGCTGCAAATATTCGTCAGCATCGGTGCTACTATCGTTGCCTCGCTTATTTCAATATACCAGGATGTAACGCTTGACACGCTTGCGTTTCGGCTCCTGACGGTGATCGTCGTGTTCTATGTCGTAGGCTTGGCCGCGCGGATATACCTTAAGCGGTATGTGTTCTTCAAACCGCCGGAGGAAGAGGCCGAAGAAGCGGAGGCAGACGCCGCCGCCGCAGACATAGGCGAAAACATGGGCGGATCCGATATATTCGAGAACTTCACAACAGACGAAGCCGGAGCCGCCGCGCGAAGCAAGTACGACTAAGTTGTTTAGGCTTGACCCTAAGTCCTCATTTCCGGGAGCTTGATAGATGGACACACTTACGAACACATGGATAAAATATCGCGAGACCAACGACCCCGCGTTAAGAGACACGCTTATCCTCGAATATGCCCACCTGGTCAAGTATTCTGTCGGGCGGCTGAGCGTGCATCTGGGGACGGCTGTCGAGTACGAGGACATGGTGAGCTACGGCATATTCGGGCTGATAGACGCTATCGACAGGTTCGATATTTCCAAGGGCGTGAAGTTTGAGACGTATGCCGCGCTTAGGATCAAAGGCTCCATCATCGACAATATACGCAAAATGGACTGG
>WRAA01000060.1 GCA_009780445.1 Defluviitaleaceae bacterium | reverse complement strand
TTCAACCTTGGCCTGCCCGTGCTGCTCTTTCGGGATGTGTCGCGCAGCAACATCATAGAACACCTGTTCGACATACCCTTCGTGATGCTCAGTTTTGCGGCGACGATCGTTGTGTTCGTGCTGTCGTGGAAGCTGTCCATGCCTTACTTTAAGAGCAGGAAGGTGGCGGGAACCTTCGCGCAAGCCTGTTTTCGCAGCAACTACGCCATCGTGGGTCTGCCGCTTACGGCGTTTGTTCTGGGCGATTCCGACAGCGGCCTCGCCCTGCTGCCCGTAGCGTTTATCGTGCCGCTCTACAACGTGCTGACGTCTATCGCGCTGGCGGGTAACGAGGGCGAGAGCCTGCTGGGTCTGCGCGGAATGCTGACGCTCGTCCGCAACATCTTCAGCCCGCTGATGTACGGCATACTGCTGGGGCTTGCGGTGTCGCTTGCCGATATATCCCTGCCCGTGGTGGTGGACATCCCCATCGACTATATCGCCATGATGACAACGCCGATGGCACTGCTTGCCCTGGGCGGAAGCATCGACATCTCGAAGATGAGATCGCGCTACAAGCCGGCCTTGGTGGTCGCCTTTGTGAAGCTGGTGCTGTCGCCGCTGATCTTTGTGCCGATTGCCGTATGGCTGGGCTTTGGCTCGGAGGCGGTGCTGGTGATGTTTGTGATGCTGGCCACGCCCACGGCGATATCAAGCTATGCCTTTGCGTGCAACCTGGGCGGGGACGAGGATCTCGCGCTCAACGGAATACTCTTTACGATGGCGTTTGCGGTGTTCACGCTTACGCTGGGGCTGTTCACGCTTAGAACTTTTGGTCTGTTGTAAGAATCTGTGTTGAGCACAGGTTCTAAATCATGAGAGGGAGCTGACGAGATGTTTCAGACAATTAATGTTGCCGTGCCGAATGTAGTGTTCGGGATGGATTCGGTGCAGAATGTTGGGCAGGAAGCGGCGAAGCTTGGTTCGAAACGGGCGTTGCTGCTGAGCGGGCCAAACATCGAGAAGAGCGGATCCCTTGAGGCTGTGGCGCAGTCTCTGAGGGGCGAAGGCATCGAGTGTGTGGTGCGCATAGAGGCGCGCAGCACCGTGGAGCCTACGGCGCAGTCGGCGGAGGAAGTCGCGGCTTTCGCCAAGGATGAAGGCACGGACTGCGTGATCGGCTTCGGCGGCGGCAGTGTTATGGACGTGGCCAAGATGGCTTCGGCACTGGTCACGAACCCCGGCCGCGCGGCGGACTACTTCGGAATCGACAAGATCCCCAAGCGCGGCCTGCCCACCATCATGATACCCACAACGTCAGGCACAGGCACGGAGGTAACGCGTTATGCCGTGCTGCTGGACGCTGAATCCAACGTTAAGAAGGTGGCCGCGTCCAAGGTGCTGCTGCCGAGCGCGTCCATCATCGACCCAAAGCTTACCGTGTCCTGCCCGCCGTCGGTTACGGCCAACACGGGCATCGACGCGTTTATGCACGTGGCGGAGCCGTTTGTCTCCACCCTTGCCAACCCCATCACAGACAGCATGGCCATCAGCGCGATGGAGATGATCTCCAAGTGGATCGGCAAGGCCTATGCTAAGGGGGACGACCTTAACGCGCGGTACTACATGTCCATGGGTTCGCTCATGTCTGGCATTATCATGAACAACACTGGCACGAGCATTGTACACGCGCTGTCGTACCCTATCGGCGGCGAGTTCCACATAAACCACGGGCGTGCGCTTACGCCGATAATGCGTGCTTGCTTCGAGTTCATCATGCCGGCTGTGGAGGACAAGTTCTACATCATGGCCAAGGCTCTGGGCGAAAAGGTGGACCACCTCAGCACACGCGAAGGCGCGTTGCTGTGTCTGGACGCGCTGGAACACATGTGCGAACGGCTGGAGCTTCCCACAAGGATGGAGGACGCCGGCATCACCGACAAGAGCGGGATAGACCGCTGGGCCGTGGACGCATATGCCGAACGCCGCCTGCTCTCGCGCAGTGCCAGAGACCTCACCGTCGAGGACATCAAGAAGATCTACCACGCGTCGTTCAGGAATTAGGGGTGGCGCGATTATGAGGATACAAGACTTTGCCATAGAGATGTATATGAACGAGTACGAGGCTGGGTGCCGGTACAACCTTGCGGAAACCTGTGTGTCGTCGCTTACGGTGGATGAGCTGCTGACCCTTTGCGGGCGCAGGGAGGAAGCTCTGGCGGAGCTGTTGTCACTGCGTATGACATACGGCCACATCACCGGCAGCCCCGGCTTTGTGCGCGGCATCTGCGGCCTGTACAAGACCGTGAAGCCGGAGAACGTAACGACAACCCACGGCGCGATCGGCGCGAACGCCCTGGTGTTCTCCGCCCTTGTGGAGCCGGGGGACGAAGTGGTGTCGATCTTCCCCGCGTACCAGCAGCTGTACTCCCTGCCGGAGGCCTTGGGCGCGAAGGTAACGACCATGCCGCTGAACGAGTCCAACGGCTTCCTGCCGGATGTGGAACTGCTGGCAAACTTGATGAACGAGCGCGTAAAGCTTGTCGTGATCAACAATCCGCACAACCCTTCGGGCGCGGTGATGGACGCGGCCTACCTACAGCGCATCGTCGACGTTGTGCGGCCGTACGGGACGTACATCCTCTGCGACGAGGCCTACCGCGGCCTTACGCACACGGGGCAGAACCTTACCGAGTCCCTTGCCGACATGTACGAACACGGCATCAGCACGTCCAGCATGTCCAAGGCTCTGGCCTTGGCCGGCCTTAGAATCGGCTGGGTGGCCGCGCCGGAGGCCGTGATCGAGAAGGTGAACAAGCACCGGGACTACACCCTGATAAGCTGCGGCGTTGCGGACGACTACCTCGACTCTCTCGCCCTTGAACACAGCGGCAAAATATTCGCGCGTAACATCGCGATCGCCCGAGCGAACCTGGATGTGCTGGACGCGTGGGTCACGCGGGAGCCGCACTTCTCCTTCGTCCGCCCGCAAGGCGGCACAACGGCATTCATAAAGCTGGGCTTCGACATGCCTTCGCGTGAGTTCTGCCTGGGGCTGCTGGAGGACACAGGCGTGATGGTGGTGCCGGGCAGTGCCATGGGCGTGGAAGGTTACATCCGCGTGGGTTACGCCTTTGAGAAGGATCTGCTGGAGAAGGGGCTGGGCATAATCTCCGCGTATGTAAAGGAGATAGTTGGGAGTTAGCATGGACAACTTGCGGCTTGACGACTTCCTGGGCTACTCGTTCTTGAGCGACCTTAGCTACTCGCCTTCGGGCGATAAGCTGGTTGTTGCCGTGAGCAAGGTCAACGGGAAGAACGGATACAACAAAGCTCTGTACGCCGACAAGGGTCAGGGCTTCTTTCCGTTGACGCGTCTTGAGGGCAGGGTGGGCATGTATGCCTGGTTGGACGACGATCGTTTACTGTTCTCGGAAGTGCGCGACAAGGACGTGCAGGCCGTGTTGGACAAGGGCGGCAAGGTGACGGGCTTCCACAGCATCAGCCTCTGCGGCGGCGAAGCCGTTCCGATGTTTGACGTAGAGCTGGATGTGTCGGAGGTGTCCGTCTTGCCGGGCGGGGCGTACATAATGCTGGCCACGCACGACACGGCGGAGCCGCCCGGCGAGGCGGACGAATACGCGAAGAACTGTCAGGCGGCGGACGAACTGCCCTTTTGGGCTGACGGCGGCGGCTTCGTAAACGGAAAGCGCGGGCGGCTGTACAGCTACACGCCCGGCGCGGAGCCGGCGGCTCTGACAGACCCCGCGCTGAATGTGGAGGCGTACCGGCTTTCGCCGTGCGGCGGCTATGCCCTTGTTGCGGGTGTGACCGCGCGGGGCGGCGTGGCCGGTTTTACGAGCGGCCTGTACCTGCTGGACATCCGCGCGGGCGGGGTGAGGCCGCTTCTAACGCGGGAAATGATGATCTACGGCTTCGACTTCGCCGGGGAAGGTTTTGTGCTGGCGGCATCCTACGGCGACAACTACTCCTTCCACGAACACCCCACGTTCTACAGGCTGGACGAACACGGCGGAATGACCGCGCTGTGCAAGTTCGACCGCTCCGTAGGCTCCTGTGCTGTCACAGACAGCCGCTTCGACGGCGGCTTCACCGGCAAGGCGCACGGCGGCTACTACTACTTTACGTCGCTGGACGGTTTCGTCGCGGACGTATACCGGCTCTGCCTGTCGAGCGGCGAGGTCAGCAATGTTACACACTCCGGCGGCAATGTCAACTTCTTCGACGTATACGGCGGGGCGGTCGCCTATGGCGGCATGATAGGTCTCGGCCTCCAGGAGGTCTACGAGATCCGGGGCGGTGTTACGGAGGCGAAGTCCGGCTTTAACTCACAGGCGTTGGAGGGGCGAAAGCTTGTTACGCCGCGCCACCACGTCATAGCCGTAACGGAGCATGATGAAGTTGACGGCTGGGTCATGCCGCCGGCGGACTATGTGCCGGGCAGGAAGTATCCCGCCGTTCTCAACATACACGGCGGCCCCAAGATGGCGTACTGCGGCGGATTCTTCCACGAGATGCAGTGCCTGGCCGCACGCGGCTTCTTTGTGATGTTCTGCAACCCGCGCGGGTCGGACGGCAAGGGCAACGCCTTCGCCGACATCCGCGGCAAGTACGGCACCATCGACTATGACGACATACAACGCTTCGCCGACGAGATGTGCGGGCTGTACGCCGATATCGACACGGCGCGGCTTGGCGTGATGGGAGGCTCCTACGGCGGCTACATGACGAACCTGATCATCAGCCGCACGGACAGGTTTGCGGCTGCGGTCTCCATGCGCGGCATCTGCAACTGGGTGTCCATGGCGTGTACAAGCGACATCGGCCACTGGTTCGTCAAAGACCAGCTGCAGGCCGACCCTTGGACAGACGCGGAAAAGCTGTGGCAGCAGTCGCCGCTTAAACACGCGCCCGGCGTCACAACGCCGACACTGATCCTCCATTCCGATGCGGACTACCGCTGCTGCGTCTCCGAGGCCTACCAATGGTTCACCGCGCTGAAACTCCACGGCACAGACACGCGCCTATGCGTCTTTCACGACGAAAGCCACAACCTCTCGCGAAACGGCAGACCGCACAGCCGCCTGCGCCGACTGCAGGAGATCGCGGATTGGATGGGCAAGTACTTAAGTTAGCCTGTTGTGACGTATAATTGTTGGCCGTTAAGAGCATACATATATGCCGTCCATCGGACGATAAGGCCGGTGGCGTATGAGTACCGCAAGCTTCCCGTGAAGAGTTACGCCATGTTCTACCGGGTTGACGAACGAGAGAAGCTGGTGACAATTGCAAGGGTGATATACGCCCGGCGCAATCATGAAAGGTTGCTGTGACCAAGATAAGAAAACGCTATCGGGAGAATTCGCCGATAGCGTTATTTGTGTGGCTAGACCTTGCTTACGGCGTGCAGCATATGCTCGTAGGCCTTGATGATCTCGGGATTGTGCGGAATTTCGGGCATAAGCGGGAGCTTTGAGTAGCGGCAGGCGTAGCCGTAGTGGTTGATGATCATGCGCATGTACTGGAGCGTGTTTGGCGTTATCTGCTCCAGAAAGGTGTTGATGTGGGACTGGACGCGCTGAGCCTTTGCGAAGTCGCCCGCTTGCACGAAGGATTTTATCGCGCTGATCGGCGCGCCGATAAGGTTGAAGCTTATGCCGATAGAGCCGTCGAAGCCAATTAGGGCGGAGACCGACACAAATTCGTCGTAGCCCATCAGCAGCGTTTTGTTCGGGTGGGCGCGGCGAAGCTGTTCGGCCAGCTTGAAGTTGGTGTCGGTGAATTTTAGGCCAACCACGTTGGGCAGTGACAGAAGCTCGGAGAACTGCGCCGCGTCAAGCACTACGCGGTTCAGCACGGGGAAGTGGTAGACGTAGACGGGCATGTCGATCAGCGGGCACAGCTTTTGGAAGTACGCGCGAATTTCGGCGAAGCTTAGGTTGACGTACTGCGGGATGAGTATGCCCACAGCTTCGTAACCCAGCTCCTTGGCGCACGCGGAAAGCTCCAGCACTTCGTGATAGTTGCTGCTGCCTACGCTGGCGATCAGCTTGAAGTCGGGCGCGTGTTCCTTGGCTAGGCGCAGAATGGCCTTGCGCGTTTCCACGTCGGTGATGAAGCCTTCGCCGCCCGTTCCGCCGACGAACAGCCCGTCAACCTTGGAGCGTTCGCGGTTGAAGCGGATGACCTCCAGGATCCCGTCGGTGTCTACCTTGCCGTGTTCGTCGAAGGAAGCGAGCAGTACCGAATAGTTATTCATTGTCCTGACCTCCGTTGGATGCGGGTTTCGCGGGTTTGAAGATCTTCAGGAAGATTGGCTTGAGAACGGGCATGAACAGCGTGATCATGGCCAGTGTTACGAGGACGACTACGATCGGGCTTTCCCAGAAAATGGAGTAGCTTCCGTTGGAAAGCACGAGGGATCGCCTGAACTCACGCTCCGCCATAGGCCCGAGGATCAGCGCGATGATAAGCGGAGACTGCGGAAAGCCGAACTTGCCCACAGCATACCAGATAAAGCCCATTATGAGCATGACCCATACGTCGAAGATGTTGTTGTTGATCGCAAACGCGCCGATAACGCACAGCACCACCACGGCCGGGATCAGGAACTCCTTCTTGATCGACAGGATCTTGATGAAGAAGCGCAGGCCGATGAAGGCCACGACCAGCAGGAGCAGGTTGGACACTATCATGCCGGAGAATATGCTGTAGAGTAGCTCGCGCTGTTCGGTGAAGAGGGCGGGGCCCGGGCGCACGCCCTGCATCACCAGCGCGCCCAGTATCACCGCCGTAACGGCGTCTCCGGGTATGCCAAGGGTCAGCAGGGGGATGAAGCTTCCGCCGGCCGTGGCGGAGTTTGCGGTTTCCGGGGCGGCTACGCCGGCGATCTCGCCATTGCCCATGTTTTCGCGGTGCTTGGACCAGCGGCGTTCCTCGTTGTACGAGATATAGGCGGAGATATCGGCACCTACGCCGGGCATCGCGCCCATCAGCGATCCGAATGTGGCGGAGCGCAGCATCGTCCACTTACAGCGGTTCAGATCGGAAAGCCTGGGGAACACGCTCTTGATCTTCATAGGCGGGTCGGAACGCTTGCCCATGAACAGCTCTTCGATCATCACAAGAACCTGCGCAAAGGCGAATATGCCGATAAGGATCGGGATAAAGCTGAGGCCGCCCAGCAAGTTTATGTTGCCGAATGTAAAGCGTGCCACGCCGATTATCGGATCCACGCCGATCATCGAGATAAGGATCCCGAACAGACCCACCATGATACCCTTGGACAGAGACGCGGTGGACGACAGGCTGATGATGATGCTTAGGCCGAAGAGAGCCAGAGCGAAGTATTCGGGCGAGTTAAACCGCAGGGCGACCTGCGCCAGCTGCGGGGCGACAAGGATCAGCACCGTGGTTGAGAACAGGCCGCCGAACACCGCCGACACGATTGAGATGCTCATGGCGCGGCCGCCCAAACCCTGCTTTGTAAGCTCGTAGCCGTCGATAACGGTAACGGCCGCGGCAGGGGTGCCGGGGGTCTTGAGCAGGATAGCGGGGATGGATCCGCCGTAGATCGCGCCGAAGAATACCGATATAAGGACGAGCAGGCCGGGCAGGGGCGCCATGCCGAAGGTGAGCGGCAGCAGCAGGGCGACGCCCATCGTAGCCGTAAGCCCGGGCAGCGCGCCGATAAGTACGCCAAGCACCACCCCCACGATCATGGTTATAAAGGTTTCAGGCTCGAACACATTGCCGACAGCCGTCATGACCAATTCAAGTTCCATACGCCACCTCCTATATTCCCAGGAACGATACGGACAGCCGCACGTTAAGGAGTTCTCTGAATACGTAGTATACGACAGCTGTTACGCACACTGAATACAGCGTGTTCATCAGCATCTTGCGCTGATCCAGCAGCAGAAGATAGGCGAAGATATATATCGGTGTAGCGATAACAAAGCCCAGCAGCTCCATGAAGAACACATACGCAACCGAGATCAGCCCCATCAGTATCGACTTGGTGATAAAGCTGTTAAAGAACAGCTCCGGCGAATTCTTCCTCACTTCGCCCATGATAATTGATATTCCGCAGATGATCATCAGTACGCTTATCGCCCGCGGAAAGAAACCCGCCCCGACATCCCCGCCGGAGCCGGACGCTAAGTCCCCCGCAAGCACAAAGAAAACCGCGCCAAGGATCATGAAGCACAGAGTGGCCAATATACTTCCGATCTTCATTGAGAGCCTCCCTCATAATAGCAAGAGGCCGGGCTTCCTACAGCCCAGCCTCCGTATATGCTGACGTGTTCAGTTATTCTCTGAGGCCAAGCTCTTCGATCATGTCGGCGAAGAACGCCTGCTGTTCCTGTACATAGGCCGTAAAGTCGGCCGAACCCAGGAAGTTTACGGTGAGATCCGCGCCGGACATGATGTCGTTGAATTCCTGCGAAGCGATAACCTGTGCCGCGCGGGCCTCAAACTCCGCCACAACTTCGTCGGACGCGCCCGCCGGAAGGGCCAGGCCTCTCCAACCGCCGATGTTCGGCACGTCCAGGCCGAGTTCGCCGTGGGTCGGCACATCCGGGAAGCTATCGAGCCTTTCGGAAGCGGCAACAGCCAGCAGACGGAAGGTGCCGTCCAGGACCTGTGTGCTTACCTCCGCCGCGGAAACCGCCACGGCATCAATCTCGCCGGCCATGAGGGCTACAACCGCGGGAGCCGCGCCTTCGTAAGGTATGTGGTTAAAGGACACGCCGGCCGCTTGGGAAAGCGCGTGGGTGTGCAGATCCCATATGGCGTTTACGCCGGAGTTGCCTACGCGGATCTGGCTGGGGTTTTCCGCGGCTTCGTCCAAGAGATCCTGCAGGGTGTACCACGGGCTGTCGGCGTGTACCGTGATTGCGGCCGCCGGGAAGTTCATCATAACAACGTATCTGTAGTCGTCCGGGGTGAAGGGTACGTCCTGGAGCAATGGCAGGGTAACGATTTCCACCGTAACCACCGTAACTTCGTAGCCGTCGGCGTCTTGCAGATGCCCTTGCGAATACCACGTCGCGCCGCCACCGCCGGTTACGTTGGAGACTGTGATGGGCTGGTCGTTAAAGTATTGAGACCCCGCCGCCTGGAAGGCTCTTGCGGTAAGGTCGGTGCCGCCGCCCGCGCCGAACGCCACGGTAAGGTTGATGGTCGAACTGGGAAACGCAGCCCCGCCGCCACCGCCTCCGGGAGTTGTGCAGGCCGCAAGCAATAATGTCGCCGCCAGAACAGCACTTATAGCTTTCTTCATAAGATACCTCATTTCCATACAAGTATGTATACCGCAGCCCATATTGGCCGCATAGTATAAGGATTACACAACATACTACCATATTCAGGACAAAATAGCAAGCATTTCGCAGAAAATATCACGGCAATCTGTCTTGCAAAGCACAAACAGGCCGGATGCGATTGCACCGGCCTGTTGTATTATTTACAAAATTATACAGATAAGCCCGCCTGATCCTTCGTTGATGATTTTTTGCAGAGTTTCCTGCAGCTTCATCTGCGCGTCCTCCGGCATACGATAGAGCTT
>WRAA01000059.1 GCA_009780445.1 Defluviitaleaceae bacterium | reverse complement strand
GGCGGATTCTGCTGAACTTCGGGTTTACGGACGCGCAGGTGTTTGTGATGCCGGGGATGCTGGTTGTTACGGTGGAGAGCGGTAGCTTGGTGTCCAAGACTGTGGTGAAGAGGATCAGCGGCGGCACGCCGCACCTGGGCAAGATGTCGATGGTGAACGCGCTCTCCCGCGAGCTTGCCACGCACAGCATGTCGATTGATGAGTTTCGGCGCAGGCTGGAGGAGATCAGCAATGTGCCGTCATACAAGGACTGGGTAATGATCGTGGCGGCCGGAACGGGCAGCTTTGCGTTTACATACATCATAAACGCCGACATTGCCGCAAGCTTTGCGTCGCTGTTTGTAGGCTCCTTTGTGTATGCCGTTACGAAGCTGTTGCGGCGGCACAATGTGTCGCGGGTGCTGGTGAATGTGCTGGCCGGGCTGTTGTGCATCGTGACGGCCAACTTTGTGATAAGCCTTAGCGGTATGCCGCTCCTGCCGGAGATGGTGGTGTTCGGCTCGATAATACCGCACCTTCCCGGGGTGTCGCTCGTAAGCTCTATGCGCGACATCATGCAGGGGGATCTTGTTTCGGGCAGCATCGGGCTTGTGGATGTTCTTGCGGTTGCCGGGTCGTTGGCGGCCGGGGTGCTGGTGGGTTACAGCTTTCTGATTTAGGAGGGCATGGCGTGTTCGTATACTATCTGATATTCTGCTTTATCGCCACGGTTAGCTTTGCGGTGGTGTTTAACGTGCCGCGATCGGAGTTCTGGACGTGCGGGCTTATCGGCACGCTCGGCTGGTCCGTGGGTTTTGTGTTCCGCGACGGCGCGATATTCTTCGGGATATTCTTGGCGGCGTGCTGTGTGGCCCTGCTTAGCCGGCTGTTCGCGCTGTTTCGGCGCTGCCCGCTTACGCTGTACATGGTGCCGGGCATCATTCCACTGGTGCCGGGGGGCGCGATATACACCACGATGTACGCCATCATCAGCGGAGAGCAGACCTCCGCGGCAATGGTGGGCATCAATACGCTGCAAACGGCCGGATCCATATGCCTGGGCATATTGGCGGTGCTTGCGCTGCCGGGGTCTGTGTTCGAGAGGATAAAGATATTTTCGAGACTCTAAGGGGAATGTATGAGCGAGACAATTCAGACAATTAAGGGTATGTACCACATAAACACCTATGGATGCCAGGCGAATGTGCATGATTCGGAGAAGATCGCCGGGATACTGCGGTGCATGGGGTATCTTGAGGCGGCGGACGAGGAAGAGGCCACCCTGATACTGTTCAATACATGCTGTGTGCGCGAAAACGCGGAGAACAAGCTGCTCGGCCACCTTGGCCAAGTGAAGCGGATGAAGGAGAAGCGGCCGGAACTGCTCGTGGCCGTGTGCGGGTGTATGATGCAGCAGGACGCGGCCGTAACGCGTCTGCGGCAGTCGTACCCCTATGTTGACGTAATATTCGGCACGTTCAACCTCCACGCTCTGCCGGAGCTTCTTGACGCGGCGCGGCAGGGCGGGCGGCAGGTTGTGGATGTGTGGGAGAGCCACGGCGACATCCGCGAGGATCTGCCGGTACAGCGCGAACACAGCTTCAAGGCCAGCGTAAACATAATGTACGGCTGCAACAACTATTGCTCGTTCTGCATTGTGCCCTATGTGCGCGGGCGGGAGCGCAGCCGTGGCAGCGCGGACATTCTGAACGAGTGCCGCGAGCTTGCCGCGGGCGGGGCGAAGGAGGTGCTGCTGCTGGGCCAGAACGTGAACTCTTATGGCAGCGAGACCGGCGGGGCGCAGAGCTTCGCGAAGCTTCTGCGCGAGATACAGGGTATTGACGGGCTGGAGAGAATCCGCTTTATGACGTCGCACCCCAAGGATTTGTCGGACGAGCTTGTGCGCGCCATTGCCGATTGCGGCAAGGTCTGCCGCCACGTGCATCTTCCTGTGCAGTCCGGCTCCGACAGGATCCTGGCGGCGATGAACCGGCGGTACACCAAGGCGGGTTATCTGGAGCTGGTGCGCAAGCTCAAGGCCATTAGCCCCGACATGCGCATCACGACGGACATAATAGTCGGCTTTCCGGGCGAGACGGAGCAGGACTTCGAGCATACGCTGGACGTAGTGCGCCAAGCGCGCTTCCAGAACGCTTTTACGTTTAAGTACAGCAAGCGAACGGGAACGCCCGCCGCCTCAATGGCGGATCAAGTGGACGGGGAGACGGTAGACCGCCGCTTTGCGCGTCTGCTGGAGGAACTGACGCCCATTGCCTATGAGATAAGCGCGTCCAACATAGGCCGCACCGTGAAGGTGCTTGCGGAAGAGGTTAACTCGGCGGATCCGGGCAGGGTAACGGGCAGGGCGGAGGACAACAGCATCGTACACTTTGATGCTGACGCTTCGTGTATCGGCAGGATTGTGGATGTGCGTGTTACGGGATGCAGGACGTTCTATTTGTCGGGGCTGGTCGTTCGATATCCGAACCCCTGCGGGGATCGGATATCGAACTGCTCGCCCATGCAGCCGGGGCTGGTCGTTCGATATCCGGGGGAGGTAGTCTGACGTGGATGCGAAGGAAAGTTTGATGGATCAATACCACCGCATTAAGAAGGACTATGCCGACTGCCTGCTGATGTACCGCCTGGGCGACTTTTACGAGCTGTTCTTCGACGACGCAGTGACCGCCGCGAGGGAGCTTGACATCGCCCTGACAGGCCGCGGCGCGCCCGGTACAGACCGCACGCCCATGTGCGGCGTTCCGCACCACGCCGTTGACGGTTACATAGCCGTGCTTGTGGAGAAGGGCTACAAGGTCGCCATATGCGACCAGGTGGAGGACCCTAAGCAAACGAAGAAGCTGGTGAAGCGCGAGGTTGTGCGGGTGGTTACGCCCGGCACGATCTTGGACAGCGGCGCGCTGGACGGCGGCCGCAACAACTATCTGGCCTGCGTGTACGAAGGCGCGGACAAGGAAGGTTTCGCTCTGGCATACGCCGATGTGACGACGGGGGAGTTCGCCGTTACGAGCATTTCCGCCGACAATCCGGGAAGTCTGCTGGACGAGCTGGCAAGGCTTGCCCCGCGCGAGCTGCTGGTGAACAACGCCTTCCTGTATACGCGGCGTGTCGCGGATCTGCTGGGCATTAAGCCGCAGGTTATGCCGTCGTACCTGTTCGAGTATAACGGGGCGTATGACGCGCTTATGTCGCAGCTTCGCGTGAGGAGCCTTGCGGGCTTCGGGCTGGAGGGCGAACAGGCGCAGATCTGCGCGTGCGGCGCGCTTATCTCGTATCTTGGCAGCAACCTCAAGAAGGCTCTGACGCACATCACAAAGGTTGTGCGGCACGTGCCAAACAGCTACATGGAGATCGACCACAGCACCCGCCGCAACCTGGAGCTTACCGCAAACACGCGCGAACGCACGAAGCGGCACTCCCTGCTGTGGGTGCTGGACAAGACCTGCACCGCCATGGGTGCGCGGCTCCTGCGAAAGTGGGTGCAGACCCCCTTGCGCGACAAGGCGGATATCGAACGCCGCTTGGACGCGGTGGAGAGCTTTGCCGCCGACGTGTTCGCCCGGAGCGAGCTGCGCGGCATACTCAAGGGCGTTCACGACTTCGAGCGGCTGACGGCCAAGATAGTGATGAACACCGCAACGCCGCGGGAGCTGGTTAACTTGCGCACTTCGCTTGCCGCCCTGCCCGGCATACGGGCTATTACGGCAAAGTGCGGCGACAACCTCTGCCGCGAGATTCACACAAGCTTTGACGGCATGGCGGACATTCACGCCCTGCTTGCGGAAAGTTTCGTGGACGATCCGCCGCCCGGGCCGATAGACAGCGGCTTTGTGCGCCCCGGCGTTAACGCCGAACTGGACAAGTACCGCGCCGCGCTCACCCACGGGGAGGACTGGCTGGCGCAGATAGAGGCCAAGCAGCGCGGCGAAACGGGCATCAAGAACTTGAAGGTGAAGTACAACAAGGTGTTCGGCTACTACATCGAAGTTACAAATTCGAACCTGGGCGAGGTGCCGGAGTATTACACAAGGAAGCAGACCTTGGCGAACTGCGAACGCTTCACCATACCGGATCTGCGTCAGGTGGAAGAGGCGATACTCTCGGCCGACGAGCAGATCACGCGGATAGAGCGGGCGATACTCGGCAAGATCCTGCACGCGCTTAACGAGGCTATGCCGCGCTTGCAGATCGCGTCGGCGGTTGTGGCCTCTGTTGATGTGCTTAGCTGTCTGGGCGAAGCCGCGGAGCTTTACGGATACCGCAAGCCGATAATCGGCACAGACGGCAGGCTCAGCATCATCAACGGCCGGCACCCGGTTGTGGAGAGGATCGGCAAGGAAGGCTTTGTGCCCAACGACACCGTGCTTGACCGGGGGGACAACCGCGTGGCCATCATCACCGGGCCGAACATGGCGGGCAAGTCCACTTATATGCGGCAGGTCGCGCTGATTGTGCTTATGGCGCAGATGGGTTCGTTTGTGCCGGCGGATTCGGCCTATGTGTCGGTGGCGGACAAGTTGTTCAGCCGCGTGGGCGCGTCGGACGACTTGGCCACGGGCCAAAGCACCTTCATGACGGAGATGACGGAAGTCGCCAATATTATCAACAACGCCACGGACATGTCGCTGATTGTGCTGGACGAGATAGGGCGCGGAACGTCCACCTTTGACGGCATAAGCATTGCCTCGGCGGTCATTGAGTATATCGCGGTCCGCATACGCGCCAAGACACTCTGCGCCACGCATTATCACGAGCTGACGGAGCTGGAGGACGCGGTATCGTCCGGCGGCATCAAGAACTACAGCGTGATGGTGCAGGAGATCGGCGACGACATTGTGTTCCTGCGCAAGATTGTGCCGGGCGGCTCCGACAGAAGCTACGGAATACACGTGGCGCGGCTCGCCGGCCTGCCGGAGGACATAGTGTCGCGGGCGAAGGAGCTTCTCGAGGACATAAGCGGCGGAATCACCAGCACGACGGGTTCGTTCTTCGTAGGCGGGGAGACTGACGGCACCAAGGACGCTGTGCGCTACAACGCCCGCAAGCGGGAGAACAGCGTGGGCAAGAAGGGCACGGGTTATATATTCGAAGAGGCCGACGAGATCTTCCCGTATGCCAACAGCGGTGCAAAGTATGAGTGAGATACGCGTTCTGGACGACAGTACGATCAACAAGATCGCCGCCGGCGAAGTGGTTAGCCGGCCGGCCTCGGCTGTGAAGGAGCTTGTGGAGAACGCCATAGACGCGGGCGCGTCGCAGATCACCGTGGAGATTAGAGACGGCGGAACGAGTTATATCAGGGTGTCGGACAACGGCCGGGGCATCGGGCGCGGGCAGACAGAGCTTGCCTTCACGCGCCACGCCACCAGCAAGATCACCACGTCGGAGGATATCGACGAAGTGATGTCTCTGGGCTTTCGCGGGGAGGCCCTGGCCTCGCTGGCGGCTGTGGCTCTGGTGGAGATGACCACCAAGACAGACGCGGACACCACAGCAAGCGTACTGCGCGTGGAGGGCGGCGTTGTTGTGAAGAGATCCGAAACGGGCGGCACGACGGGCACGTCCATAGAGGTGCGCAACCTTTTCTATAACACGCCGGCGCGGCGCAAGTTCATGAAGAGCGTGCGCGGCGAATCCGGCGCGGTGTCGGACGCGGTGAGTTATGCCGCGCTTTCGCGGCCGGACATCGCATTCCGGTATGTGAACAACGGCGCGGAGGTGTTTCGCACAAGCGGAAACGGCGGCACCCGCGCCGCGGTGCTGCAGATATACGGCATTGAGTACGCCAAGAACATGATGGACATTGAGTTCCGGGGAAACGGCATACGCGTGGAGGGGTTGCTGGGCAAGCCCGATATCGCGCGGGGCAACCGTTTGTACGAGATATTCTTTATCAACGGGAGGTATGTGCGCAGCCCTGCATTGTCACGAGCGGCGGAAAGCGCGTACAGGGCGCTGATGAGCGGGCGGTTTCCGTTCTTCGTAATGCACATCGGCCTGGACCCCGGCAGTATCGACGTAAACGTACACCCCACAAAGCTGGAGGTGCGCTTCTCCGACGAAACGGCGGTGTTCCGTGCGGTGTTTGGCGCAGTGGAGGAAGCCTTGGCGGGCGAGAACCTGATCCCCGACATCGGGTTTGTGCGCAGGCCAAGCTTTGCGGAGGTGACGCAGACCGCGATAAGCAGTTACACGCCCGTTACCCTTGACGAGGCTCCCGATGAGGTCGTGCAGTACGGGCGCAGGGCGGCGCGGGAATATAGTTTTGACGAAGCAAGTTTTGCGCAGGAGCCTTATCAGGCCGAACAGGAACAGGCCGCGCAGCAAGTGCAGGGCAGGCTGCCGTTTTCCCGCGGATACACCGTGGTTGGCCAGGTCTTTGCAACGTACTGGATTATCGAGCATATGGGAACGATGTACATGATGGATCAGCACGCCGCCCACGAAAAGGTTATGTACGAGGAGATTCTAAGCTCGCTGGCGCGGGGCGAGGCGGCTTCGCAGATGCTGCTGGAGCCGGTGACGTTTTGCCTGACAGAATCGGAGGATGCTGTGCTTGCCCGGAATCTGGAGGCCTTCGAGCGGATGGGCTTTTGTTTACGGCGCACGGAGGCGCGAAGGTACGAGGTGAGCTGCATACCGAATGTGATGGATGCCGCGCCGGATGCGTCCTTCTTCATGGAGGCCATAGGGGCTATCGAGGACAGCGGTGTTGTGCCGGAGACTTCTTCGGCGCGGATGAGGCAGCTTGTCTTGCGTTCCTGCAAGGCGGCGGTGAAGGGGAACGATTGGCAGAGTGAGCAGGAATGCCGCAGGCTTCTCGCGAAGCTCGACACTCTGGAGAATCCCTTCACATGCCCCCACGGCCGCCCGACAATCATCGAGATAAGCCGCGGCGAGATCGAAAGGAAGTTTAAGCGTATATGAAGCCACGGCTGGTAGTGATAGCGGGGCCGACGGCTGTCGGCAAGACAAGGCTGGCCGTGGAGCTGGCCAAGCGTATCGACGGGGAGATAATCTCGGCGGATTCCATGCAGGTCTACAAGCACATGGACATCGGCACGGCCAAGCCTACGGCGGAGGAGATGGGCGGCATACCGCACTACTTGATAGACGAGGTGGAGCCGTGGGAGGAATACTCCGCGGCAATATTCGCGCAGAAGGCCAAGCTGTACCTGGAGCGGATATATGCCCGCGGGAAGGCGGCCATCATCGCGGGCGGTACGGGGTTCTATGTGAACGCGCTGGTGTACGACAATGATTTCGGGACGGCGGACGCGGACGCCGGCATTCGCGCGGAGCTGTATGCCTACGCGCAAATCCACGGCGCGTTGGCCTTGCACGATATGCTCCGGCAAGCGGACCCATGCTCGGCAGAGCGTATTCACCCCAACAATGTTAAGCGGGTTGTGCGCGCGATAGAGTTTCACAGGCTCTTCGGCGAATCAATTTCGCGGCACAATGACCTTGAGCGCGGGCGGGTTTCGCCGTATGACGCGGAGTTCTTCATCCTTTTCATGCCGCGGGAGAAGCTGTACCGGCGCATAGAGCAGAGGGTGGACAACATGGTGCGGGACGGCTTGGTTGGCGAGGTTCAAAAGCTTCTGGACATGGGCGTAAGCCCCGATGCCGTGTCCATGCGCGGGCAGGGTTACAAGGAGATTGTGCCGTACCTGCAAGGCCGGGCGGCCTTGGAAGAGTGTGTGCAGACGCTGAAGCGTAATACGCGCCGCTTCGCCAAACGCCAGATCACATGGTTCAAGCACCAGAGCGTCAAACCTTCCGCCGAAAATTCTGTAACTGAAAAGTGGATAGATGTTGACGAAGATGTTAAATTGTGTATAATAGAGGATATCATACGTATGGTTCGGAAAGTTTAATGTACGGAGAGCTTAACTCGGGAGGTTCGGATGCAGAAGAATATTCAGGATATCTTGCTCAACACCGTCAGGAAGGAGAACATGCCGGTTACGCTGTTCCTGACAAACGGCTTCCAGATACGCGGAAACGTGCGCGGTTTCGACAATTATGTTATTATGGTTGAGTCGGACGGCAAGCAGCAGATGATCTACAAGCACGCGGTATCCACGGTTGTGCCGATACGCGCAATCAGCATCGGGGGGGATCATGACTGATCCGTTCCGCTCGTTAATGCGCTCGGTGTACGGCATGGGCGACAGGCTGCTGGAGCTTGCGGAGGAGCAGGAGGCCGCGCTCGCGCCGATATTGGAGGCTATTGACGATACGGCCCAGCTTAACCAGCTGAAGGTGCTTGCCGCAATGCAGCACTGCCGCCTTAGCGACATCCACTTCGCGGCGACCACGGGATACGGATACAATGACATCGGACGCGACACGCTGGAAGCCATTTACGCCGGCGTGTTTTCATGTGAAAGCGCGTTGGTGCGGCCGCAGATGATCTCGGGCACCCACGCGCTCTCCACGGCTCTCTTCGGCAACCTTCGCCACGGGGACGAGCTTCTGTCCCCCGTGGGTCTGCCGTACAACACTCTGCAAAAGGTGATAGGGATACAGCCGGCGCGCGGCTCACTTGCGGAACACGGCGTGGCCTACCGTCAAGTTGACCTTACGCCGGAGGGCGGGATAGATTACGGCGCGGTGGAGGCCGCAATCACTCCGCGCACCAAGATGGCGACGATACAGAGGTCGAAGGGTTATGCCTGGCGGCACTCGCTTGGCGTGGATGAAATAGGCAAGCTTATCGCGTTTATAAAGGGCATTCGCAAGGACATTATCTGCATGGTTGATAATTGCTACGGGGAGTTTGTCGAGACACGGGAGCCGTCTGACGCGGGTGCGGATCTCGTTGTCGGTTCGCTCATCAAGAACCCCGGGGGCGGCCTCGCGCCTGTGGGCGGGTATATCACGGGGCGGGAAGAGTTTGTGGAACAGGCGGCGGCGCGGCTGACATCGCCGGGGCTTGGCAGGGAAGTGGGGCCTACCCTGGGCGTTGTGCCGCAACTGGCGCAGGGGCTGTTTCTTGCGCCGAACGTTGTGGCGGCAAGCCTGCGCACGGCGGTGTATACCGCGAAGCTGCTGGAGTGCCTGGGCTTCGAGACATTGCCGCGCTTTGACGCTGTGCGGTCGGACATTGTGCAGGCCGTCAGGATGGGTACGCCCGAACGGGTATTGGCATATTGCCGCGGGATACAGCGTGCGGCGGCGGTTGACAGCTTTGTGGCACCGGAGGCGTGGGACATGCCGGGTTATGATTCGCAGGTGATAATGGCGGCCGGCACCTTTGTGCAGGGAGCGTCTATCGAGCTCAGCGCGGATTCGCCCATGAAGCCGCCCTATGTGGTCTACCAGCAGGGCGCGCTTACGTGGGCGCACGGGAAGATAGGCGCGTTGGTGGCCTTGGACACCATGGAGAAGCAGGGTCTGTTGTATAGCTGATCCGGTTGAAAACCGTCCCATCAGGCTTGTCTTTTTCACGTATGGCGTCGTTAACTCCGCCTAGCGTGCCTAATGGGCACGCGTCGTTGTCGTTTCCTAGCCATACGCGAAAAATCCTGCGCCTGATAGGACGGTTTTCAACGGATCAGCTATAGAAAGGGTGGGC
>WRAA01000058.1 GCA_009780445.1 Defluviitaleaceae bacterium | reverse complement strand
TTGCGCAATTGCGTCGTCATTCGCTTCTAGCGTACCCTGTGGGTACGCGTCGTCCCTCATTCCTAGCACTTACGCAAAAATCCTGCGTTTGCTTGGAGTGTTTTCAAGTTGAATGGCTATATTATCGCACATGTCAGTATGAAGAGCAAGCGTTTTTAGAAATTGCCTGTGGTTTCGCAAGAGGTCTGTTGTGCTTGTGCAAGTTGCAAATTAATGTTATAGTGGTAAAGATTACAAGTCTCTCCACGAAAGTAGGAATCGCATGGATACACTTACTAAGACATACAGCCTCACGGCGTCGGACATCGACTGCCACGGAACATGCCGCCTTTCGGCTCTGCTGTGCCACATGCAGAATCTGGCCACAGACCACGCCGACGCGCTTGGTTTAAGCGGCGACACGCTTATACGTGAGTGCGGCGCGGTGTGGATGATCGCGCGGCAGTACATCCGCCTGCGCCGCCCCATCGCCTACAGCGACGCCCTGCGCATCACCACATGGCACAGGGGCGCGGACAAAACGCCCACGGTTCTGCGCGACTTCGACATATTCGCGGGAGAAGAGCGCGTGGGCGAGGCCGTGATGTCCTGGGTTCTGGCGAACGTGGCCACGCGCAAGCTGGTGAAGCCCCTGAGCGTGCCGATCGTCGCGGACAGCAAACGCCCCGCCGCCGTAAAGGACATAGTACCCGCGAAGATCCCCCTGCCCGAGGGCATGGCCAAGGTTCTGACGCGCACCGTAAACTATTCCGACACCGACATCAACGGCCACATGAACAATACGCGCTACGCCGACGTAGCCTGCGACGCCCTGCGCTACGACAGGCACAGCGGCCGTTTTATCGCAGAGGCGCAGTTTAACTACTTGCAAGAGAGCTTCCCCGGGGACGAACTGGACATCTTCGCCGCACAACACGGCGGCACCCACTATGTGCGCGGAGCGGACGGCGGCGGCAAGCCGCGCTTCGACGTTAGCCTGACCATTCTTGCAATAGGCTAGGGAGGCTTTCGTAATGGACGACAATTTCGAGACCGACACCCCCGCCCTGCTATGCTCGCTGGAGGACAACATCGAGGCCGAGATGACCGTCTCACTGCTGCAATCAGCCGGCATCCCCGTGCTTAGAAAACGCCACGGCGTGGGAGATTATTTAAAGATCTACATGAACATGTCCTTCTACGGCATGGACATCTATGTGCCGTCGAAGCTCCACGCCAAAGCCTCCGAGATCCTGGCCGCAAGGGCAACCTCTGAGCAAGACTACGTTATGGACGAAGAAACCGAACTCGCGATACAGCGGTATAAGCGCAAGAACTTTATCAAGGCATGGGTGCTGATTGTCGTCATAGGCCCGGGTGGGTGGGCAATTTGGGCGTTGTGGACATTTGCGCGGAACATGCTTATGCTTATTGCGCAGTAAATTTATGGTGACGGATGGGTTAAGAGTGTGCTATACTACATATGATACTTATACGTACAACGAGGGCGGAGCATGGACAAGGAACGTTTAATCATCATGAGCAAGCTGGCCGTGTACGACAAGAACTATGGCGAGAAGGACAAGGCGGCCGGCAAATATTTCAGGACAGACTACGTGTACCGCAAGAACATGTGGGCGCGTCTTTATGTGTTCGCGGGTTGTATGCTTCTTGTGGGTTTGTACGCGCTGCGGCTGTTTGTGGTGGAGGGGCAGGACCCCTTCGCCGTGGACTATGCCGGCGTGCTGATGAACATCGGCGCGGCCGTGCTGGCCGTGTTGGTGGTGTACACCCTCATCGGCACAAAGATATATGTTTCGGAATACAACCGTTCACAGCGGCGGCTTGGCAACTACATGGATCTGATCAAGCTGCTGAACGATATGAGCGGCACGGGCGCGGTGCCGACAGTCGGCACAGGGTCTGTGCCTGTCGTAAGCGAATTTGAACAAGGGGAGCCGGAGCGTGGAACAGATCTATATTATGCGGGAAACGATAGTAAGCTTCTATAAAAAGTTCGAGACCTACCTGGCCGTGCTGCTGAAGTTTGCGGTGGGGCTGGTGGTGTTTAGCCGGATCGGCGGGATCGGGCTGTACATGCCCATATTCGAGCCGATAAACTCCGCGCCGATGCAGCTTCCGTACATCCTGCTGATGGCAATGCTTTTTACCGTGATGACAATGACGGTGGGCTACGGGCTTATCATCATCAACATATGCATACAGACCAGCGCGGCCCTTGGCGTAATGACATTCGCCGGCATAGCCATGCTGTTGATACTCTTCTTCTACGCAAGGCTCGCGCCCAAGGAGAACTTTTTGATCCTGGCCACCTTCTTTGCCTTCGAGTTCGGCGTGCCGTACCTTGTGCCGCTGCTGGCGGGGCTGTACCTGGGGCTTACCAGCGTGATACCCATTTCGATAGGCGTAATGATCGTGTCCTTCACGCCCTTTGTGGGCTTCCTGCTGGAGGACGCCCAGCTGATGTCGGAGTTTATGGGCGCGAACATTGCGGCCATGCCCGAATACTTCGGGGATCTGTACATGGCCATATTCGCGGACATCACGGGCAACCAGGCGTGGGTGTTCACGGCGTTTATATTCTCCATGGTGGTGTTTATCGTGTACACCGTCTCGCGCTTCACCATCGACCACGCCAAGGAGATCGCGCTGGGCGCGGGCATTGTGGTGACACTGCTAAGCACCATCATCGCAGAGCTTCTCGCGCCCGCCAATGTCTCGATGCTGGCCGTGATCGTGTCGGTGGTGCTTTCGGGCGTGCTGGCGTTCTTGGCGGCCTTCTTCGACATGGTGCTGGACTACCAGCGCACAGAGCGCGTCCAGTTCGAGGACGAAACAAACTTCTACCAAGTTAAGATCACGCCCAAGATCGTGATGTCGCGCAAGCAGCGCGTGCTAAAGCGCATCAACCCGGTTGACGAACATAACGGCTATCTGGAGAACAACTACCCCACGCGCCCGGAACGCCCCGCGCGTGCGGAACCCCCACCCCCCGTGCGCCCTACACGTACCGAACCCCCAAAACGCACCGACCGCGCCGAACCCCCTGCGCATACCGAACGTCTCGACCGTCTCGAGCGACACGACCGTGCGGAGCGCGAGAGCGCGCTGTCCCGCTTCTACAACGAAGTAAGCAATCCGGAATCGGACACCGGCGCAGTGCCAACGCCGCCGCCCGAACCCCCGCCCGATCCGCGCAAACCGGGCGGCAAGCGGCGCGGCAGCCCAAACCCGGCCGGCAAGGATTCAAGCGGTAAGAAGAGATAGACTTTGCAAGGTGATGACATGATAAACAGTGTTCGAGGCGCGTTGTCGGGCATAGACATTTCGTTCCGCTCCGTTACGGCGGTGGGCGCGAATGACTTGCTCGACATTATAATCGTCGCCGTCGTGATATACTTCATATTGATATGGATCAAGGAGACGCGCGCGTGGTCCTTGCTGAAAGGCTTCCTGGTGCTGCTGGGCGTGAGCCTGCTGGCCTACTTCCTCAACCTCACCACCGTCAACTGGATCATCGCTAATACCTTCAACGTCGGTTTGATCGCCCTGGTGGTGATCTTCCAGCCGGAGCTTCGCAAGGCTTTGGAGCGGCTGGGGCGCGGAAGCTTCTTCGAAACTCTGACGCAGAGCAGCGGCGGCCAGCTTTCAGAGGCCGCGCTGGACGAGATTATCGACGCGGCCATGGAGATGTCGAAGTCCCGCACGGGCGCGCTGATCCTTATCGAACAGAGAATACCGCTGGGGGACCTGGAGGACACGGGAGTGTCCGTGGACGCAAAGGTCTCGCGCCAGCTTCTGATGAACATATTCAGCTACGGCGCGCCCCTGCACGACGGCGCAGTCATCATCCGCGGAGACAGGATCTCCGCCGCGTCGTGCATACTGCCGCTGGCCTCGGAGAACGTAGGCTCGAAGCTGGGCACACGCCACCGCGCCGCCATAGGCGCGACAGAAGTGTCCGACGCCTTCGCCCTCATAGTCTCCGAAGAGACGGGCAACGTCTCCATCGCCCACGGCGCGAAGATCCACCGCAAGCTGAACGAGAAGAGCATCAAGCGCATGATCCTGCCCGCCACACAGCAGGGCGAACCCGGCCAGGAAGGCGGCAAGGTCAACCTCCAAGCTATCCGTAACCGCATCCGCAACAGATTGAAGTCTGACGAAAGAGAGTAAGAGCCATGCTGACCACCTTTAAAACACTGCTGATCAAGAATATCGAATGGAAGCTGATCTCCCTCGCCGTGGCTTCGGTGCTGTGGTTCACGGTGATATCGTCGCTGAACCCGGTTAGCACCGAATTCTTCCAGGTGCAGCTTTCTGTGCGCAACGCCCAGGCCCTCACGGCCAACAACCTGGTACTCATGAACATGGACGAGCTTGTGGGGCGCAACATGGGCATCACGGTCCGGGCGGCGCGCAGCGATATCGAGGCTCTGCGGCAGTCCATGGCTCTGTTCACGGCATATGTAGACCTCGCCCCCATCGACATCTCCCACACCATGGATATCGACGAACCAATGAACATCACCGTGCGCTACCAGTTCCCGCCGTTTATACAGGATGCGCGTTACACCGTAATGAGCCCTCCCGAAACCGTGGCCATCGTGCTGGACAGATACGCCACGCGCCCCTTCGGCGTGCAGGTCCTGCGCGACGGTGATGTCACCCCCGGCATTATCCACCACCAGCCAATCGTCAACCCGGCAAGTTTACAGGTGAGCGGGCCGGAAACCGTCATTGATACGATAGACCATCTCTATACAATCATTGACCTCACAGACATCTACACAGGCACCGCGCGGTTCTCCGAAGTTTCTGTGGTGGACGTCCTGGGTGAGGATATCACCGACAGGGTGCAGCTTAGCATACCCTCTGTGCTGGTGCAGGTGGCCGTTTCCAGCTACGGCGCGGTCACGGTGCGCCCTCCCGCTATCCTTGGCAGCCCCGCGGAGGGTTACGTATTCAGCGGCGTACAGGTAAGCCCGTTGTCCGTGGAAGTCGTGGGAGACGAAACGACCCTTCGCGCAATGCAGCAACTGGGCATCGCCCTGCACGCGGCGGACATCTCAGGGCGGAACGAAAGCTTCTACATCGTGAACGACATGCGCGAACACCTCATGGACACCGCCCTGCACATCAGGAACCTCACGCCGCACGAGACCGTAACACACATCACCATCGAGCCTATCGTCACGCGGGAATTCACCTTCGGCGCAAACGAGATCGCCCTAACAGCAGATACCGGCCACGATGGCGAGGAGGACGACGCGCCCGAAGCGGATTCGGCCGGCCTGCGCTTCGAGGACGAAGAAGTTACCGTAAGGCTCTTGGCCGCCCGCCCTGTGGCCGAAGCCCTCACCGCGTCCGACATAACGCTACGCGCGGTGGTCACAAACGCGGACATCGCCGCCGGCAGCGTGGCCGTAACGGTGGACGTTCCCGAAGGGGTGATCCTTGCCGGCGAAATACGCATAGGCATAACCGCCGACGCTCCGCCGGCCGAAGAGGATACAGAAAGCCCTGATGAATAGTAAGTTCTGCCGGAGCAAGTTCATAATCCCGGGGTACAACCGCATATACTGAACCATGATATATGTGGAGGGGAATTATGAAGAAGTTAAAGCTGGTGTTCGCGCTGAGTTTGTTGGTTGCCGTTGCTGCGGGCTGTGCGGCCATAAGCGGGCCGGCGCAGGAGGACAGCCGCAGTTCCTACGAGCGCATCCACGAGATGCTGGTGAATCTGCAAACATACCGCGCCGTGGCGACTGTGGAATACATATCCAACAGGGGTAGCAACACCTTCGACACGCTAAAACACGCCAGGCGTGACGGCCGTTACCGCATCGAGGTCACGGCGCCGGAGAACGTGGCGGGCAGCGTGACGGTGTTCGACGGCACAACCATCAGCCAGTTTAACCCGCGGGTGTCGGGCAGGGTGGCCGTGAGCGCGCGGGAGAATCCGGAGCGCAGCGAGATCTTCCTGACATCATTCATCAGCAACTACCTTGCTTCGGATGACGTGTCGGTGTCCGTGGGGAGCTTCGGCCAGGGTAACTTTACCGTGCTTGAAACCGTCGTGCCGGGCAACCACCCCTACATGGCCAGCGAACGCCTCTGGGTAGACAACCAAACGCTGAACCCCGTGCGCCTTGTCATCTACGACAGAGACGGCGCGGAGCGTGTGATCGTAAACTTCAAGGAATTTGAGCTGGACGCGGACATGGACGACAGCCTGTTCACAATGTCCTAAATATTACAGCCCGGAACTGCGCATCCCGCGTAGCCCGGGTTATTTTTGTGTTGGAATCCCGGCGGATCTGTGCTATACTTTGCGATACAGCAAATTCATATGTATTGGAGACACCTTATGAACACAAAATCGCAAAAGACGCTGGAATTCCCCAAGATTGTACAGATGCTGGCGGACCGGGCGGTGTCGCAGGCGGGCAAGAGGCTCGCGCTGGAGCTGTCGCCGGAGACGGACATACATGTTGTTACACGCGCTCTGCAGGCCACCACCGAGTCGTCGGCCATTATTGTCAAGCGCGGATCCCTGCCGCTTGGCGGCATCAGGGATATTTCAGACAGCCTGACGCGGGCGCGGCTGGGCGGCGTGCTTTCGGTGGAGGAATTGGTGGCCGTGGCCGACTTCGCCTATGTCACGCGCAAGGCGCAGTCCTACTTCAAGGAGGGCGCACGGCAGACAGACGGGGAGCAGTTCCCCATTGTGGCGGATCTGTTTGGCCTGCTGGTGCCTGCGGGGGATCTGGAGAGCGAGATCGGCCGCTGTGTGTCGCCGCCGAATCTTGTGAACGACGGCGCGAGTTCCCGGCTGGCGGCCATTCGGCGGCAGATAAAGTCGGCCGGAGACAAGATCCGCGAGAGCCTGAACAAGATCATCCACTCCGGCGACTACAAGAGCATGTTGCAGGACAACGTGATAACCATACGCAACGACCGCTATGTGGTGCCGATAAAGCAGGAGCACCGCGGCAACTTCCCGGGAATGATCCACGACCAGTCCTCCAGCGGTTCCACGCTGTTTATCGAGCCGGCAGGGGTCGTGCAGATGAACAACAAGATCAAGGAGCTGCTGGCCGACGAAAAGATCGAGATACACAATATCTTGCGGGAGCTTTCGGCCTTGGTTGCGGCTAAGGCGGACGTGCTGGCGGCGAATCTGGACGCGCTGACAAGGCTGGACTTTATCTTCGCCAAGGGGGAGCTGTCCCTGCAAATGCGTGCCAGCGAGCCGCAGTTCAACACCCGCGGCGAGGTGGACATCAAGAAGGGGCGGCACCCGCTGCTCCCGGCGGACAAGGTAGTGCCCACCGATATTTACATCGGCAAGGACTTCACCACATTGCTGATAACCGGCCCCAACACCGGCGGTAAGACCGTCGCGCTGAAAACTCTGGGGCTGTTCACGCTGATGGGTCAGGCGGGGCTGCACATACCGGCCTTCGACAACTCCTCCCTTGCGCTGTTCGACAATGTTTTCGCCGATATCGGCGACGAGCAGAGCATCGAGCAGAACCTTAGCACGTTTTCGTCGCACATGAGCAATATCGTGAAGATTCTGGAGGACATCAGCGACAATTCGCTGGTGCTGCTGGACGAACTGGGAGCCGGCACCGACCCCACGGAGGGCGCGGCCCTGGCCATCGCCATTATCGACAAGCTAACGCGCCGCGGCATACGCACGGCGGTTACTACGCACTACAGCGAGCTGAAGGTCTTTGCGCTGAAGGAAGGCGGCGTGCAAAACGCCTCCTGTGAATTTGACGTGGAGACACTGCGCCCGACCTACAAGCTGCTGATCGGCATACCGGGCAAGAGCAACGCCTTCGCGATATCGTCGAAGCTGGGTTTGCCGGCCGAGATAATCGAGGCCGCCAGGGAGCGCATCAGCAGCACCAACATCAAGTTTGAGGACGTGCTGACAGACCTTGAGATCAGCCGCAAGTCCATGGAGATCGAGAAGGAACGCGCCGAGCAATACCGTCTGGAGGCTCAGCGTCTGCGGGAGGACGTGGAGAGCCAGAAGGCCAAGCTTGCGGCCTCCCGCGAAAAGCAGCTGCAAGCCGCGAGGGAGGAAGCCCGCCGCGTAGTGGCCGACGCAAAGGACGAGGCCGACGCGCTAATGAAGGAGCTTCGCAAGAGCCTGAGCCGCGCAACACCGCAGAACCCCCACGAGAGCGACGCGGCGCGGCAAAAGGTAGGCGACCTCCTGCGCCGCCACGACAGCATCCGGCAGGAGCAGGCCGCCGGCGCGCCCGCCAAGCCCAAGGAGCCGCCAACGACCCTGCGCAAGGGCGACAGCGTGTTCATTCACACGCTTTCGCAGAACGGCATAGTGTCCGAGCCGCCGGATCAGCACGGCGAGGTCCTCGTCTCCGCCGGTATCATGAAGATCAAGGTTCACCTGACCAATCTTTCGCTGAACGAAGAGACTTCCGTACAGCACAAGCACACACCGGCCTTCGCCGCGCCCGCAAAGCAGTCCAAGAGTATGAGCGTGTCGCACGAGATCAACCTCCTTGGCTGTCTTGCCGCCGAAGCCGTGGAAAAGGCCGACAAGTTCATGGACGACACCTACCTAAGCGGACTCTCCCAAGCGCGCCTCATACACGGCAAGGGCACCGGCGCACTGCGCAACGCCATCCACAACCACCTGCGCAACCACCCGCTTGTCAAGAGCTACCGCCTCGGCGGCCAAGGGGAAGGCGACGCCGGCGTGACCATCGTCGAATTCAAGAAGTAACAGCGGCCAAAAATTTGTGTAGCAATCCGCTTGAACATTATGGTATAATGACATCAAAACGGCAGGGCGGATTATATGGCTGACAAAGGTGTTACTGCGAAAAAGGAATTTCTGTCGCCGAAGAGCGACATAATCTTCAAGCTGTTGTTCGGCGACGATAAGAGCATAGACATACTTACCGATTTTCTGAAGGCCGTGCTGGATATCCCGGAGAGTGACTACGAGGACGTGACCATCGTGGATCCTCACTTGCTGCGCCGGTATGAAGGGGATAAACTGGGTATACTGGACGTAAAGGTTCGAACAGGCTCCAAGAAGGTTATCGACATCGAGATCCAGATCAAGCCGAAGTCTAACCTTGAAGAGCGTGTCGTGCTGTATCTGTCGAAGATGATTGCGGAGCAGGTAGGCTCCGGCAATAATTATTCGAAAATCCAACGAGCCATAAGTATAATCATCACAGACTATACGCTAAAGCCGAACAAGCCTGAGTATCACAACCGATACCACCTGGCCGATGAATCAGGCGGCTTGTTCACAGACATACTGGAAATTAACACGCTGGAGCTAAGCAAGCTGCCAAAAGCCGGAGACGGTACGCCTCTGTGGCAGTGGCTGACGTTCTTGAACTCCGAGAGCAGGGAGGAATTTGACATGGTTGCCGAGAAGAACCCCGTGATTAACAAGGCGGTCGTTCGCCTTGCAGAACTGTCGCAAGATGAACGGACGCGGATGCTGTATGAATCCCGGCAGATGCTGGAGTGGGATATCGAAATAGCAAAGGAAGCGGCGCAGCAGGAGGGTTGGCAGAAGGGGCAACAGGAA
>WRAA01000057.1 GCA_009780445.1 Defluviitaleaceae bacterium | reverse complement strand
AATCCCGCGTCAGCTCCTCCTTGCGAACCACTTCGGGCTGGTCGTTCGGCTAACGCCGAACTGCTCGCCCATGCACCCAGGTTCGCGGCGTCGTCACTTCCTTGTCATTCGACAAAAATCCTCGCGAATGCACATCAAATTTAGCATTGGCGAAGCACTAGATCAGCGCGACTTCGACTTCTTGGCCTTGCTGCAGAGCGGGCGTGCCGGCCGGTATGTCGACAAAACAGTTGCAGCCAAGCATACTTGATAACACCGAAGATCTGTCGCCTGCGCCCAGATACACCCTGCCGCTTTCAAAGCGCGCGTTTACAAAGCGGCGTTGCCTGCTCTCCTTGCCGAATCTATCCATCAACGTACCCTTGACGCGCCTGACGGCATAAGCGTCGGATTGCAGGAACGCGCATAACATCGGCCTGAACAGCAGTTCGAAGGTTGTGACGGCGGCCAGTGGGTTGCCGGAAAGGCTTAATATTGGTTTGCCGCGGTAAATACTGGCTATCACGGGCGTTCCCGGCCGCATATTCACCTTCCGGAACAAACGCGCGGCTCCAAGCGTGGTAAGCACGTCGTGCATAATATCCATTTTCCCGACAGATACCGCCCCCGTAGTAACCAGCATATCAACCTTGCCGATATGCTCCTCTATTAACGCGGAGAATTCCCCCACGTTATCACGGTGCTGCATATTTACAACAACGTCTGTGTTAAGCTGTGAAAGCCTGGCGGCCAGCACATGCCGGTTGCTGCAATAAATTTGGCCGGGCAACAGAGGCTTGCCAAGCTCGGCCAGTTCGCTTCCGCTGCTTATCAGCCCGATTCTTGGCGGCTTCAAGGCTTCAACCTCTGTGAGGCCTAAGCTTGCTAAAATCCCGATATGTATTGGAGTCAGCTTTGTGCTGCGTGTGATCACAAGCTGTCCCTTGGAGATATCTTCGCCAAGCATCCCTAAGTTTGCGAATGGCTTGACGCCTGTGTAAATTTCGACTTGGTCCCCTCCGCCGTTGGTTTCTTCCTGCCGGATTACCGCGTCAAAACCGCCGGGAACTTGGCAGCCCGTCATAATACGTACACACTGCGTATCGTCCGGGTCTGCGTTGCATATGTCGCCCGCCATCAATTCGGCCTGCACCTTCAGCCTGACAGGGTATTCCTTCGACGCGCCTTCCGTCCGGCTTGCCCTAAGGGCATAACCATCCACGCCCGCGCGGTTAAATGTGGGTACATCTATCGGCGCGTAAACATCCTGTGCTATGTGAAGCCCCAAAGCCTGCGGCAGAGGCACTTCCAGCACCTGCGTCTGTGGCTCGACAGTATCCAAGAGCAACTGTACCGCATCATCAAGTTCAATAGGTGTAGTATACATACTATCTATTAAAGCACCCTGCAAGATATTTGTCAATTGCCGATTTTGTCTGCCCAGGAGTTTTTTAGGTCTCTTGACGCGAGTTTCGTATGCCCTCGAATATCAGCCTGCCCACCACCGATCCGCCGTCCAGTATGCCAATGCTCTTTTCTCCGTAGTAAACGGCGCGGCCGTGTACAGCCCGCATCTGCCTGGTGTTTTCAGAGCCAACAGCCGCGGCCTTAGCCGCGGCTTCGAAGGCCGCAAGTGTATCGCCGCCGCTGTGTTCTTTAAGTGAGGCAACGGCTGGGCATAGTGAATCCAGTATAGTCTTTTCGCCGGGCTTCGCACCGGCCTTCTCCATCATTGTGCGTATACCCTGCTCCATTGCCTCGGCAGTTTCGGCAAGGTCTGCTTCTGTCTTGCCCTTTAGAGCCTTGGCCATGCTCATCATGCCAAAGGAGGTTATTGTGCCAAGGGTGGACGGAGCAGCTTCGTTTAGTATGCCGCCGCACTTCATCATAAGCTTGCCGAGATCGGTCTCGTCGGTTTCGTTCAGAAACTTGGCCACAGCGGCATAACCTGCGCTCATTGAAAGCCCCAGGTCTCCGTCGCCGTTTTGTGCGTCCAGCTCTATCAGATAGTCCTTGTTCTCTGTCATAAGCGCGCTTACGTGGTTCATTGCTTCTTTAAGGCTCAAACTATTCATGCTTGCCTCCAAAGTTGCTCTACTTGTTATGATTGGTGTAGAACGGTGTCTGCGCCGGTGCGTGTAACAGGTCTTTGAGTTCGGCGTCCAGCTTTATGATGCTGGCCGACATGCCGGCCATTTCCATAGACGTAGCAAACTCGCCGACATGCGCCATCGTTACGCTGACGCCCTTTTCTTGCAACAGGCTGTGTAACTTGCCGTAGACTATGAACAGCTCCTCCAGCGGGGTGGAGCCAAGGCCGTTCATCATAACAGATACTTCGTCTCCCTGTTGCAGAGGCATGTCGTCAGTGATTTTGTCCACCATCATAACGGCGATCTGATCAGCCGTCATCATCTTAGAAACCTGTATGCCCGGTTCGCCGTGTATGCCCATGCCTATTTCGATCTCGTCGTCCTGTATGCTGAATGTGGGCTTGCCAACCTCCGGCACAATACACGGCGAAAGCGCGACGCCTATTGTGCGAGTATTGTCCAGAGCTTTTTGCGCCAGGCGTGTGACCTCGGCAAGATCCTTCATTTGCTCGGCAGCCGCGCCCGCTATCTTAAAAGCATATACGATGCCCGCAACACCGCGGCGTTTGCTTTCGGATCCTTTCGGGCTGGATGCCACGTCGTCGCAGCCCAGAGCCGTGGTTGTCTGTATTTCGTCAAACTCGAGCATCTCCTGCGCAAGTTCGAAGTTCATGATGTCGCCGCCATAGTTTCCGTAGAGACACAGCACGCCGCTGCCGCTGTCGCAGGCCTTGATCATATTGGCCATTTTCTGCGCCGAAGGTGACGCAAACACATTGCCGACAGCACAGCCGTCAAGCATACCCTGGCCGACATATCCCAGGAACAGCGGCAGATGCCCGCTTCCGCCCGCCGTTACAATGCCAACCTTGCCGGCTCTCCGTGGATACCCGCTTATAAGCACTCTCTTGTCGCCGTCGAGAAGCTGTACGCGGTCGCCATAAGCTCGTATAATGCCTTCCATAGTGTCGTCTACAAAACCTTCGGGTGTGTTAAGTATTTTTCTCATACATCATGCCTCCGTAATTTTTGTGTTGTTCATGGCTTCGATCTGCTTCTTTTCGGCGCGCTTGTTGCCGAAGTAGTTTATGAGGAGCATGGCAACCAGCAGTGCGCCCCACGCGCCCGTGCGCAAATAAGCATCGGCCCGCAGCATGTTAAACCCGCTGGATAAAAACTGTATGGTCAGGATGGCCATAACCACGCCCATAACCTTGCCAAAGCCGCCAAATGGGTTCACCCCGCCAAGCACGGCCACAAGTATCGCCAGGATGGTGTACGACGAACCATAGTCGGACTTGGCCGACACAAAACGCGACGACATTATGATGCCGCCAAAAGCCGCCAAAAGCCCGCTGAGCATGTGTGCCTTCACAATAGTGAACTCGGTGAGGATGCCGGTGAACTGCGCGGCCTTGCGGTTTGTGCCCATAAGGTATACTTCCAGCCCGAACTTCTTGTACTGCAATACAACAATGTAGACGGCAACGATGATCACGAAGATAATCAGCGGCATGGGTATCACCCCAAGGACGGTTGCCGATCCGATCAGCGCGAACTCGCTCGGCAGGCCGAAAACCGCGGGACCGCCCGTGATGTACACCGCTATCCCCGTGAAAATTTCCATAGTGCCCAATGTGGCCAGTATCGCCGGTATGCCCACAAACGCGATCAACGCCCCGTTAAGTGCGCCGCACACAAGCCCCACTACGAGCGCGGTGGCAATGCCCAGGAACGTAGCGCCCCAGCCGCCTATCTGCGGCTCTGCGGCTATCATCACAAAGGCGGCCACTATGGAGCTAAGGTTGGCAATGCCCAGCACCGACAGGTTGATGCCGCCCATGAGCATAGCTATCATAACCGCAATAGCCATGAGTCCTATCTCCGGAAACTGAAACGCCATGGACTGAAAGTTTCTGACCGTAAGGTACACACCCGGGTTAAGCGCGGCCATAAGCACAAAGGATGCGGTCATTATAAAGGCAAGCCGGACCAGGTTGGTGTCCGCAAGCAGAGTTCTGAAATCAAAGTCAAGCTTTGACAGTGCGTTCTTAATGCTATTTCCCTGCAACAACGCCACCTCCCGCTGTGTCTAAAATACGCGGCAGCTTGTTCTCCCTCCGCATGGCCTGGTAGGCGGACATGCCCGTGCCGGCCACTATGATAAGGCCAACCACAAACATTTGAGCCGTAGCCGGTATGCCCATCATTATGAGGCTGTTGCGGGAGATGGTTATAAGAGCCAAGCCCAGAATGGAGCCAAGCACCGTACCCTTACCCCCGCCTATGTGCGTGCCGCCCAGTACGGCCGCCGCGATTATAAGCAGTTCGGAACCTATAAGCTCCACGGGGAAGCTGGCGCGGCTCTGTATGGTATGTACAATGCCCGCCAGGCCGGAAGCGAAGCCGATAAACGCATATACAAATATGGTGATGCCCCGTACATTAAAGCCGGCGCGTTCGGCCGAAACTCTGTCGCCGCCTATGGCGTAGATACCGCGCCCAAGCATCGTATAGTTCAGTATAAAGTACACAACCACAATAGTTCCCAGCAGGAACCAGAACGTTACGGGAACCGCCGAAGAGTGAGTTTCCCCGGTTATGCGGAAGATCTCGGCTCTGCTGAAGGCGTCCATGGTTGGCGGCAGGCGGTTGACAGGCCGCGCGCCTATGCTCCACACCAGCATACCGTGGAACAGATGCGACGTTCCCAGTGTGACGATAAAGGCCGGCAGCTTGAAAAAGGCGATGATAAGGCCGTTGACAGTACCCAGAGCTGTGCCGATGGCAACGGACATAAGTATCGGCACGGCAACAGGACCCGTCCATTCCAGATATTCAAACAGCCGCGCCGTTAAAAACATGGATGACACCGCGATAGCCGGGAAGGACACGTCGATGCCTCCGGCGATAATGCCCAGCATAACGGCAAACACCATGATACCCGGCACTATGGATGCGCGAAGCAGATCAAGCCCCGTAAACACCGTCAAGAACGCGGGATTGCGCATACCTATTACAGCGCAGAGCAGCACAACCGCCAGCAGTACATAAAACTCGCTTGATTTTGTAAACTTCCGCAAGCCTGCGCCTATGCTCATGCCGTTTCCTCCTTTGGCGGTGAATCTGCGCCCTGCCCGCCTGCGCCGACCTCTTCGCTGAGTTTCCGCGAGAGTACTTCGGCTGTAAGCCCTGCGCACGGCATGTCTTCAATGATGCGCCCCTTCTTCATCAGCAGCACGCGGTTGCAGTTTTCCAGAACCTCGGGGATGTCGTCGGATATAATTATCACGCCTATTCCGTCCTTGGCCAGCCGCTTTGTATAGCTGTGTATGTCTGTTTTGGAGCCGATGTCCACACCAACCGTAGGGCCGTTCAGTATCAACACCTTGGGGTTTGTCGAAAGCCACTTTGCTATGACCACGCGCTGCTGGTTGCCGCCCGAAAGCGTCTGCACCGGCACGCCGCCAGAGGGCGTAACTATTTTAAGCTCATCTATCCACGATCCGGAAAGTTCGTTGGTTTTCTTCGCGCTCACCAGCCGCCACTTTGAAAGGGTCTTGCCGATAGTGGCGGATATCACATTGTTGTTGATGGTATGCGGCAGGAACAGGCCTTCGGTAAGCCTGTCCTCAGGCACGTAGGCAATGCCGTTGTTAATGGCGTCCTTTACGTTGTGCAGGCGCACCTGCTTTTCGCCTATGAACATGCGGCCGCTTGTAAGCTTCTCCAAGCCAAACAACGCCCTCGCAAGCTCGCTGCGGCCTGAACCCAGAAGCCCCGTAATAGCGATGATCTCTCCGGCATACAGGCTAAATGATATGTTCTCGAACAAATCTGTGATCCCTATGTTATCAACTCGCAGAAGCGGCTCGCCGGATATTTCGGGAGCCTTGAAGTGCGCGGGTTCTATCTCGCGGCCTGTCATGTGGTATATGAACTTGGCACGGTCAAATTCTTTCATGGGGCCTTCTGTTACTTTGCGGCCGTTGCGCAGTATCGTAAGCTCTTCGGCGATTTCGAACACTTCTTCCAGCTTGTGGCTCACAAACAGTATTGAAAGCCCCTTGGCCTGTAAGTCGCGCGTAACGGCAAAGAGCGAATCCACTTCCTTGCGCGTGAGGGCGGTGGTGGGTTCGTCCATGACCAGCAGCTTCGCCTCTTGCAGCAACGCCCGGCAGATAGCCACCAGCTGCTTGTTGGCCACCGAAAGGCTGCCCACCGGCGCGTCTAAGTCCATATGTACACCGATCATGTCAAGGCCGCGCTGCGCGTTCTTGTAAATACTCTTCCAGTTCACTAAATGCCTGCCCTGCAGCCTCTCCAGGCTAAGCGCAATGTTTTCAGCCACCGTAAGGTTCGGGAACACCGAAAAATCTTGGTAGATAATTTGTATGCCTTCGCTGATGGCTTGTTGCGGAGTCAGCCGCTTGTATTCCTTGCCGTTTATTTCGATCCTACCTTCGTCGGGCGTGTAAAAACCGGATATTACCTTGATCAGCGTAGACTTGCCGCCTCCGTTTTCGCCGGCCAAGCAGCGTATTTCGCCTTCGTTAATGGTCATGTCTACATTCTGCAAAGCCCTAACGCCGGCAAAAGATTTTGTAATGCCTGTAAGCTTTATCAGTGCCATACAACGTCCTTTCTGCAACTTCTGCGCGACAAGGATGCCTGTTGACGGGCATTGCACATTACAGTGAACGCGCAATGCCCACGCCAACACAATTTCCGGGTAATGGCTTAGAGCGTGTTTGAAAACCCCATCTCCTTGCGAACCACAAGGGTTCGCGGCGTCGGCACTTCCCAGCCCGACGAAAAATTGTGCTCGAAAATCCGCCAGAAGCGGGTTTTCAAACACGCCCTAGAACGGGTATTCGTGCATATTGTCAACGGTTACCGCAACAGACGCGTTGCCGAAGAAGAACATGCCGTCTACAAGGGTCATATTCTGGTATCCCGCCGCTGTAAGGCTCATTCCGTCGTAGATCTCTTCGCCGCGAAGGACGCGCAGTGCAAGCTCATTCATGGCAAAGCCCGCGTCCGCCGGATCCCAGAAGGCGATCATGTCGATCGCGCCCGATTCCAGGAACTGGCCGGCAACCGACGGGATGGAAGTGCCTACGACAAATGTTTCGTTTACAAGGCCGAGTTCTTCAATGGCGCGGCCGATGCCGGCAACGTCAGAGCCTGCCGAACCTTGGAAGCCGCGAAGATCCGGGTATGTCCTGAGAAGCTCCAGCGTTCTGTTGTACGCCACGACAGGATCTTCGGCGGATTCGTTACGGCCGGCTACGTTTACCATGTTGGGGAAATTGGCTTCTTGGTAAGCTATGGATGCGTCCACCCATTCGTTATGCGAAGTCGCCGTGAGCGAACCCACAAACGCGGTGTAGGTGCCTTCGCCGCCCATAAGCTCGCCGAGGGTGCGCATAAAGAGCGCGCCGTAGTCCTCGTTGGTGAACGCTTCGATGTTAAAGTGGGCGTTTTGAATGTCTGTTGCTTCGTGCGATATAACAACTATGCCCGCGTCCATTGCTCTGGCCAGCACGCCCTCCAGCGAAGCCGTAGAGTTCGGCACAACCGCAATAGCGTCTACACCTTGGGCAATAAGATCCTCAATAATTCTTACCTGCTCCGCAGGGTCGGCGGTTATATGCCCCGTTTGGAATGCGTCGTGGCCTGTTTCAGCCGCAAACCTGTTTACGCCCTCTTCCATACGGTCGAACCAGCCGACGCCGGTCAGCTTTACAACGGTTGCAATGGTGAATACACGATCATCATTCACGCCGGCGGCTCCTGTTGGAGTGTCGGCCGGCGCGGCATCGGCCGGGGCTTGAGCCGCAGGCGGGGGCGACGGAGCAGGAGCCGCGCAAGCCGCCGTCATTACAAGCACCATAGCGGATGCTGCAACGAGAGTGAGAACTTTCCTGGCAGATTTTTTCATAATGACATCCTCCTAAATTCTAATATGATATCCGCATACAGCACATTTGGTACGCGGCTAACATCAAGTTCTTAGCCCTTTCATAAGAGCGGCGCCTTCGCCCAAGCCAAAGTAGTCGTGTAATTGTTTGTACGTGCCGAAAAGCTTGGCATATTGTTGTGTACTGTCCGCATCCGGATGGTATGTACGCGACGGAGCGGGTATCATGCTTGCCACGGCGGCCTCATAACTGCCGTGAACTTCCGCGGCGACGGCCGCAAACAGGGCGGAGGCCAGTGCCGCCGTTTGTTTATTGCCCGAAACGTGTATGGTGCGGCCAAGTACGTCGGCATACATCTGCATCAGCAGGGGGCTCTTGTGCGCAAGCCCTCCGCAGGCGTACACCTCGTTTACAGCCACGCCGTATTCGCCGAAGCGGTCTACTATTATCTTTGTGCCGAAGGCCGTAGCTTCCAGCAGTGCGCGGTATATTTCTTCCGGCTTGGTGGCCAGAGTAAGCCCCAGTATCATTCCCGAAAGGCTTGTGTCGGAAAGTACGCATCGGTTGCCGTTCATCCAGTCCAGAGCCACAAGGCCGCCTTGACCTATGTTTAGGTGTGCCGCTTTTTCGCCCATGATCTCGAGCGCGCTTATGCCTCGCGAGGCGGCCTCCTGCGCGTATGCGGCCGGGGTGTAGTTGTCGCAGAACCAGCCGAAGATGTCGCCGACGGCGCTTTGCCCTGCTTCGTAGCAATAGTAGCCGGGCAGTACGCCTTCGTAGTACACCGCGCTCATGCCGGGGATGTTCACCTTTTCCCGCGCCATCATAACATGGCAGGTTGACGTACCCATGATGAACGACATAATGTTGGGCTTCGCAATGCCGCAGCCCGGCAATGTCACAGCGGCATCGCCGTGAGCCGCGCAAACGATAATGCCAGCGGGCAGCCCCAGTTCCCGCGCCATCTCCGGCGTAAGATTTCCGGCCACAGACCCCACAGGTACCACGCTGTGAAGATGCTTGTCCCGCACTATATTTTCCAGGCCGGGATCCAGCCCGCGGAAGAACTGCCTGCTCGGGTACGCGCCTGTTTCGTTGTTATAATAGCCTTTTGCCCCGGCCAGCACGCCGCTTCTGGCAAGCTTGCCGCACAGCCGCGACACTACAAAGTCTCCGCCCTCCATAAATGTATGGGCGGCGTTGTAGACCTCCGGATCCTTGCGAAAGACCTCCCAAACCTTGGGGAAGAAGAACTCGGAGAAGGAACTGCCTCCGTAGCTGTCCAGAGTGTCAAGGCCGTTGTGCTGTACATACCGCGTAATATCGTCGGCCTCTTGCCATGCTGTGTGGTTCTTCCAAAGCTTCACCCACGCGTGCGGGCGGTTGCGCCATTGCGGGTGAGTGCAAAGTGCGGCCAGATTTTCGTCCGTCGGCACAACAGTGCACAGCGTAAAGTCCACGCCTATGCCCACGATCTGCTCCGGAGCCACGCCCGACTTACCGATCACCGAAGGGATACACGTTGTCAGCGCGCGCAGATAGTCGTCGGGGTCTTGCAACGCCCAGTCGGGTCCATCCAGCGCGACGCCGCTTTCGGGCAGACTGCCGGTTATAACGGCATGTTCGTATACGTATATTTCTT
>WRAA01000056.1 GCA_009780445.1 Defluviitaleaceae bacterium | reverse complement strand
CAAGGCCACAGCAACGCCAATCCGCGCCAATGCGGCATTGAATTATTGAGCACAGGTTCTTACACTCCCCCGTGTAATTTATAAATGTGCAGAAGCTTACGACGGGCCGATGTTCGCCACGGCTTCGCTGAAGAGGCGCATAAAGTCGTCAACGCTTGCGGAACCCGAAGCCAGTTCGGAAAAGATCGGCCCCAGCGTGTTCATGCCGAACCCGGCCGGCATTTCGTTCTGGTGCCAGGCATACATCCTGCCGGCGTTAGCCCATTCCTGCACCGCGCCGGAAAGCGGGCCGGGAGGCTCCAGCGTAACCGAACGGAAGGCGGGCACCATGCCGGCTTCCATAACCATGTAGTTGTGGCCTTCCGGCGAGGCCGCCATAAACGCGAGGAAGTCCTTGGCCTCCTGTATGCCGGCAGAGCGTGCGTTCACGAGGTACCACGAAGGCGCGCCCACGAATATGCCGTTGGTGGTTTCCGGCAGGAAGGCGTGCGGCACATAACCCATGTCGAAGTGTATGCCGAGTTCGGCAAAGGTTGGGTCTACCCAGTTACCCTGGTGTATGAACACGGTGTTGCCTGTGGCGAAGTCGCCCAGCTGTTGGTCATAACCGCCGACGAGAAGGGTCGTTGGGTTGGAGTACTGGAACAGGAGGGCCATGTACTCGGCGAAGTAGTGCAGACGCGTTTCATCCACTTGGCCGTCCAGCATCATGTCGATAATGCTTGTGTCGTCGTAGTCCAGACCCAGCGAGAGGTAGGCGTTTACGGCGTGCAAGCCCGTAACCCACGTCATGCCGGGACCTGCCGCCATGGACACCACCGCGGTGATGCCCAGTTCGTCCCGCATGGAGTCGACCTGCTCGAAGGCGGCGCGTATGCCGGCTATGTTCACCATGGACGCGGGATCAACGCCGGCGCGTGCCAGCAGATCCCTGTTATAACCAAGCCCCCAGCCTTCGATGGCCACGGGGAAGCCCACGATCCTGCCTTGCTCGTCGTAGTAGGCTACGTCGGTGTCGGCGACCCACGGCTCCGCCGAAAGGTCTGTGAGCCTGCCGCCGTCACGGGCGGCCTGGAAGTCGGCCAGGCCTTCGAACACGAATATCTCGGGTTCGTCCCCCGCGTTAAGCAGGGCTGTGAGAGCGGGCGCGTAAGGCGTTTCGCCGCCGAAGCTCTGGATGTTCACGCGGACGCCGAACTGCTGTTCGTAAAGCGCGGCGAAAGCGCGCAGGGGCGCGTCGATCTCTACCTTGTTGTTTATCAGCGTAATCTCAGTTACGCCGCCCGCGGGCGCAGGGGTGTCGGCACCCGTGTCGCCGGCGGCGGGGGGAGCGGGTGCCGGCGCGGGGGGCGTAGTTGTGCAGGCGGCCAGCAGAACCGGCACTATCAGCACCGCTAAGAGTACGATAAGACGTTTGGACATCGGAAAGATTCTCCTTTCAGGTTGTAGGGCATTGCCCTGTGCACACATATAAACTACACTAAATACTCCCATTTGTCAAGAGAATTAGATGATTTGCCATAGGGCGAACATCCATGGGCCGGCTGTCGCGAAATTATTGACAATAAATTATCTGTATACGCACGGCTATTTGTCACGCGCACAAGCTCTCGAGAATTTTAATCTGCTACGCGGAATATTTTTCTGGAAAATCGGGACTTTTCGTGATGGTTTTCAACCGGAACAGCTATATGGCGTGTTGACATCAGAGTTTTATTCTGATATAGTGACGGTTAAGGGGGTGGCGGCGATATCTGACAAGGATAAGCTGGACGGTCGCGTGCTTACACAGGTCGTCAACTTGATAGAGCATCAGTTTGGGCATAACTGCGAGGTCGTGCTGCACGATCTGTCACTGCCCTACGACAGCACGATTATCGACATACGCAACGGGCATATAACCGGGCGCAGGGTTGGCGACTGCGGCAGCAACTTGGGGCTTGAAGTTATCCGCGGAACGGTGAAGGACGGCGACATGTTCAACTATTTCACCACCACCAGGGACGGCAAGATCCTGCGGTCATCGTCAATTTACCTCAAGGACGGCGCGGACAACGTGCGCTATTCTGTCTGTGTAAACGTGGACATCACCGAGAGTGTCAAGTTCGAGACCTATCTGCGCAACCAGAACCGCTACAACATAGGGTCGGCAGAGAGCAACCCGCATGACGAGGAATTCCACGCCCGCAACATTCAAGAGCTTACGGAAAATATGTTTGAGCGCGGAGTGAACTACATCGGCAAACCCGTGGAAGAAATGACGAAGAACGACAAGATGCGCCTGATAGAGTTTCTCGACCGCAAGGGCGTGTTTATGATAACCAAGGCGGGCGAGAAAACCTGCGAGGCGCTTGGAATTACGCGGTATACGTTCTACAACCTTCTTGATGCTGTACGCAAGAACGGAAAAGCCGCGCCGGGCGGTTCAACAACGGAGGAGGAAGCGACATGAACACTTACATGTACATCGGCGGCAAGCAAGTCGGCGCGTCGGACGGCGCGGTTTCGCAGAACATTAACCCAAGCACGGGCGCGAGCATCGGCACGGTTCCCGCGGCCACAAAGGAAGATATCGACAGAGCATTGGCCTTTGCCGTCGAAGGGCAGAAGGAGTGGGCTGCGGTTCCGCTGTACGAGCGCATCGAGATAGTGTACAGGTTTTGCGCCCTTGCGGAGGAGAGAGCCGAAGAGATCGGCAGGGCGGCGTGTCTGGAGGGCGGGAAGCTGTTTCGGGAGGCGGTGAACGAGGCCAAGGTGATGAGCTATGTGTTCAGAGCCTTTGCCGAAGGCGCAAGGAACCACTACGGCGTATCAATGCCGCGGGGAACGGAGCCGCGTGTGAAGGACGATGTTTTGTTCACCGTGAGCGAGCCGCTGGGCATCGTTGCCTGTATCGTGCCGTTTAACTTCCCGCTGGAGCTGTATGCGCACAAGGTCGCGCCGGCACTGCTCATGGGCAACGCGGTTATCATCAAGCCGTCGTCCTATACGCCGCTGGCGGCCTCCATCGTCACCGGCCTGCTGATCGAAGCCGGCGTGAACCCCAAGGCCGTGCAGTACGTAACGGGAAGCGGCGCGAAGATTGGCGACTGGCTGACGGCAAGCCCGCTTGTGAGTGCCGTGAGCCTGACGGGCGGCACGGCGGCCGCGGTGCATATAATTGAAAAGAGCGCGAGCAACATCCCGCGGCTGTTCTTCGAACTGGGCGGCAACGACCCGCTTGTTATCTTTGGCGACGCGGACGTTGATCTGGCGGTTCGGGAGGCTGTGGGCGGGCGGCTTACCAACGCCGGGCAGATCTGCTGCTGCTCGAAACGCTTTATCGTACACAACAGCGTGCGGGAAGAGTTCACGAAGAAGCTTGTTGATGCTCTGGGCGCGGTTACGCCCAAGGACGCCATGGACGCGGATGCGGTCATGGGGCCGGTTGTGAGCGAAGCCGCCGCGGAGGAGATTATCCGGCAGATCGGCAAAACTGTGGAGCAGGGCGCGGAATGTGTGCTGGGCGGCACGCGGGAAGGGGCATACGTTTGCCCAACCGTGCTGACCGGGGTTACGCCGCTTATGGACATCTCCGGCGAGATGGAAATATTCGGTCCCGTGTTCCCGATAATCGGCTTCGATACGGCGGAGGAAGCGTTGGAGATCGCAAACGGCACGCCCTACGGGCTTCAAGGCGGCGTGATCACGGCAGACATGAAAACGGCGATGAAGGCCGCAATGGAGCTTCAATGCGGAGCCGTGGTGATCAACGGATCCGGCAACTATCGCAGCGCGCACCAGCCCTTCGGCGGCTACAAGCTGTCAGGCCTTGGGCGCGAGGGCATCCTCACAACGCTTGACGAAATGTCGCAGACAAAGACCATATCGTTCAAGGGAATCTTGGCATAATTATTACAACATTAGGGAGATTCAGCGCATGGACATCTACAAGAGATTGGAAGAACTGGGGGTAACGCTTCCCGCGCCGCCTCCGCTTGCCGGAATTTTTGTGCCTGTGAAGCAGGTGGGCAACCTGCTGTATCTTTCCGGCACCGGGCCGACGGAAAACGGCCTGCCGCTGGTTGCGGGCAAGGTCGGCGGGGATCGCAGCATTGAAGAGGGGCAGCACGCTGCGCGCCTCTGCGTGGTTAACGCGCTCAGCAACTTGCAGCAGTATCTGGGAGACCTGAACCGGATCAAGTCGGTTGTGAAGCTGCTGGTGTTTGTCTCCAGCGCGGAAGGTTTCGGCAGGCAGCCGGAAGTCGCCAACGGCGCGTCGCAGTTCCTGATGGACATTTTCGGAAGGGAGTTCGGCGTGGGCGCGCGTTCGGCGATAGGCGCCAACGAATTACCGGGCAACATCACCGTGGAGATCGAGTTCATCTTCGAACTCAAGGCAGATTAGGATGTGTTGAAATGTCCTTAGTGCTTCGTGGTATACGTAAGTCATACGGATTCGCCGAGGTTCTGCGCGGCATAGACCTGGAGGCCGGCTACGGCCGGGTGCTGGCGATTGTCGGGGCAAACGGCGCGGGCAAGTCAACCTTGATCAAGATCCTGGCCGGCGCGGTTCCCAAGGGTTCCGGCGTTATTGAGATGGACGGCCGGCCGCTGGATCTGCAAGGGCCGCACGACGCTATCCGCAAGGGGATCTGCACGGTGTACCAGGAGCTGTCACTGGTGCCGGGGCTTACCGTAACGGAAAACCTCTTGATGGGCGTTCTGCCGACGCGGTACGGGCTGATAGACTGGCGCGCCGCCCGCGCCCGCGCCAAGGAGATACTGGCCTCCGTCGGCTTCGGCGCGGTGGACGAAACCGCGGTGATAAGCGAACTGTCCATCGCCAAGCAGCAGATGGTGGAGATCGCAAAGGCCTTGGTGTCCAAGCCCAAGATCTTGGTGCTGGACGAACCTTCCGCGGTGCTGTCCGGCTCCGATCTGGACAGCCTCTACGCTCTGGTGCGCCAGCTTCGCGCCCGGGGTATACTCGTGCTGTATGTGTCCCACCGCTTGCAGGAAGTTCTTGATCTTGCCGACAGAATCCTCATCCTCAAGGACGGCGGTTTTGTGGCCGAGCTTGACCCAAGCGTCGCCACAGAGGACGAGATGATAACCCTGATGGCGGGGCGGCAGATCGAGGCGATCTACCCGGACAGGCGAAAGAAGTTCGGCCCGCCTGTTATGACCGTGCAGGGCTTAACACGCGCGGGCGAGTTCGAGAACATAAGCTTCAGCCTGCGCGGCGGCGAGGTTCTGTCGATATTCGGCCTTGTGGGCGCGGGGCGCAGCGAGCTTGTGGAGACAATCTTCGGGGCGCGTAAGGCTGACGGGGGCTTGGTGTCCGTCGGCGATGAAGCTGCGGTTTTGGACACGCCCGCAAAGGCCATCAACAGCGGGCTGGCCTTGGTGACGGAGGACAGGAAGCACACCGGCCTGATCCTTGGGCATTCGGTTCACGAAAACATCAACCTGGCCACCATGCGCGGGCTGATGCTATCCTTGGCCAAACGCCGCTCCAACACTGATACCATGCTCGAGAATCTCTCCGTCATGCCGAAGCGCTGCAATAATATGGAAGTGTGGCAGCTCTCCGGCGGAAACCAGCAGAAGGTCGTCGTTTCCAAGTGGCTGCTGACGAACCCGTCAATTCTGATCTTGGACGAACCAACACGCGGCGTAGACATGGCCACCCGCGCCGAAATCTACCGCAAGATAGACGAGCTTGCCGCGTTGGGTTTGTCGATCCTGATGGTTTCTTCCGACTTAACGGAGGCTGTTTCCATGGCCGACAGAGTGCTGGTAATGCGCGACGGCCGGCTGGTGAAGGAGCTTGCGGCGGCAGATTCCGACGAAGAAGAGGTGCTGGCATATGCGATCGGAGGTTATGACCAATGAGTAAACCGGGCTTGGCCGCACAGGCCGCTTCCGCGCCCCAACTTGTGACCTTCCGCCACGGCCGCGTGGAGGTGAGGGGCAGGGATGTCACCGCGCCGCTGATACTCTTTACGGTGGCGGCGTCCCTTGCTATAATCGCAAACCCGCTGACAAACGGCGTGTTCTTCACGGGCAACAACCTCACAAACCTGCTGCGGCAGATGACGACGATACCGGGCCTGCTTTCCCTGGGGATGCTCTTTGTCATCCTCACGGGCGGCATAGACCTCTCCGTCGGCTCCGTCGTTGGCTTCTCGGCCATTATCGCGGCTCTTGCCACTGTGCAGTGGGGCTTTCCCGTTTGGGCGGCCTTCGCGCTGGGTATCGGCACGGGGGCGTTCTGGGGGCTGGTGAACGGCACCATCATCGCACGGTTCAAACTTGCGCCGTTCGTAGTCACCCTGGCCATGATGACGCTTATCCGCGGACTGATCTACGTGTTCTCGGAAATGTCGGTCAGCACGCGGGACTTTCCCGCGTTTACCGTGCTTGGCTCGGCCTTGGTGTTCGGCATTCCCGTGTCGGCCATTATAATGGTTGGGTTCTTCATCCTCGGCGCGGTGCTGTTGAACCTTACACCCCTTGGCCGAAGCATCATCTCCATCGGCGGAAACCGCGAAACCGTGCGCCTTGCCGGCATATCTGTTTCGCGCGGCATAATCTCGGCCTATGTTATATCGGGCATCTGCGCTGGGGTTGGCGGGGTGCTGCTTGCCTCGCGGCTGGGCAATATCCAGCCGTCCCTGGGCAGCATGTTCGAGCTGGACGCAATAGCCGCGTGCGTTATCGGCGGGGCAAGCCTTGCCGGGGGAAAGGGTACTGTACAGGGCACGGCTCTGGGCGTTCTGATCCTGGCGGTTATGAACAACTTGTTGTCACTGCGTAATGTGGATTCGTACTGGCAATGGATACTCAAGGGCATCATCATCATCATCGTGGTGTTGATCCACAGTGCCGGAGCCGGGAAGCGCGGTCAGTAAGAGCCTGTTTAGTATCTTGCAGACCCTACAACTTTAGGAGGAGCATGAGTATGAAAAAATTGGTATTACCCGCAGTTGCGTCTATGCTGCTTGTGGGAAGCATCGGTTTGATGTCGGCCTGCACGGCTCAAGCGCCGGCACCCGCGCCGGCACCCGCGACACCCGCGCAAGGGGCGGAACCGGAGGCGCCCGCACCGGCGGACGCGGACATCGTTATCGGCATGGCCAACCTTGCCCTGGGCGACTACTTCACGGGAATGCGCAACGCGGTTGTTTCGGCGGGGGAAGCCCGCGGCTGGACAATGAACGCGACAAACGCCAACGGCGACGACGTGCAGCTTGTGGCTCATGTGGAGAACTTTATCGCCCAAGGTGTGGACGGCATCATCATCTCCGGCGCGTGGTTCAACGACATCCCCGCGGCTCTGGACGCCGCGGAATCGGCGGGCATCCCCGTGGTGCTGGTCGACAGAATGTTCGATTCTCAAAACTTCACCGCGTGGGTCGGCCCGGACAATGAGTTCATGGGGCGGCAGATCGGCGAACACATCGTTTCACAGCTGCCGGAAGGCGGCACAGCCGTGATCATTCGCGGAGGCCCTCCGGAAAACACCATCGGCATCAACCGTACAGCGGGCGTTACGGCGGCCCTCACCGCCGCGGGTAACTTCACGATAGAGGTCTCCCCGGACTTCGCGGGGTGGTCCACTGACGGCGGCAAGACGGCCATGGAGAACATGCTCGCAAGGTTCCCGCAAGTTGACGTTGTTTTCGCCGAGAACGACTCAATGGCGTTCGGCGCGCAATCCGCCGCCGCAGACGCCGGCCGCTCCGGCGAAATCCTCTTCACAGGGATCGACGGCGCGAACCCCGCCATCATGGAGATCCTCGCAGAGGGAAACTACTTGGCCACAGGCCACAATGACGCTAATGTTATCGGCGCGGAAGGCGTGGCCGTAATGGCGCGTATCCTCGCGGGTGAGTCCTTCGACAAGATCAACGTAATGTACTCGCCGATCATCACAATCGACAACGCCGAGCAGTTCAGAAACGCCGGCATCTGGGAATAGGAACACGCAGAGAAGCCGGTTCGCGTTTAAGTTATGCGAACCGGCTTCTTTCTGTACGGATCTATATCAACGTGAGTTCGATGAACAAAAACCATTCATCGAACTTTGATTACATCCGCACAATTTGCGGAAAGAACACCGCAAATTCTGCGGATAACCTGAAAAATGCTTCGCATTTTCAGCCGCTTGCGCGGCTGGTTCGCCTTCGTCGAACTCAGGTTATATTAATGCCGGCTGCTGCCGAACCAGCCGCGTGTGACACGCTCCAGCATGTCCGAAAGGGAGGCCTTGCCGACATCCGCCGTGGTTACAAGGTCGGACCGCCCAACCTCGCGGCCTTCCTGGAAGTAGACGATCTCCCCGGCCTTGGTGCCCGCGGGGATAGGCGCGATAAGCCCGTCCAGCAGCTCCACCGTGTGTTCCATGGGTTTGCTCTTGCCCTTGGCCACAAGGATGCTGGTCTGCTTGCCGATGACAACCTCGGCCTCCTCGACATCACCCTTCTGTATGCGCACGAAACCCTTTGCCGTGCCCTTTGGCTCGCCCATAGACACCGAATAGTTGGCGAATCCGTAGTCCAGCATCTTGCGGGCTTCGTCAAAGCGTGTGCCAGGGTCGGGCGCGCCCAGCACCACGGCTATCTGAGCCATATCGTCCCGCGTGGCAGTGGCTGAAATGCAGTATAACGCGCGGGACGTGGAGCCGGTCTTGAGGCCTGTCGCGCCGCTGTAGGAGCGTATCAGGCGGTTGGTGTTGTTCAGCCCGAACTCCTGCTCGCCGCGTGCCGTGCGGTGTACGATGCTGTCCATCCATATCGTGGAGAAGTCGAACACGCCAGGGTGGTTGTTGATAAGCTCGCGGCTCATCAGGGCGATATCGTAGGCGGAGGTAACATGCCCGTCGGTGTCCAGCCCGGACGAGTTCACAAAGTTGGTATCGTTCATGCCCAGAGCCTTGGCGCGGTTGTTCATCATCACAACGAAGCCCTGTTCAGACCCCGCGATAAACTCCGCAAGAGCCACCGAAGCGTCGTTGGCGGACGCGATTATCACGCTCTTGAGAAGATCCTGCACGGTTTTCTGCTGCATTGGCTCCAGGAATATTTGGGATCCGCCCATGCCGGCGGCGTGTGCGCTTACGGTTACCATGTCGGCGGGGTTGATCTTGCCGTCGTGGATGGCTTCGTACACCAGCAGGATCGTCATGATCTTGGTTACGCTTGCCGGCGGAAGCTTCTCGTGGGCGTTCTGCTCCAGCAGAATCTTGCCTGTCGAGGCTTCCATCAGCAGGGCTGCCTTGGCGTCTACGTTCATGGAAGGCGCGTCCTGCGCCTGCACAGTCGCAGGAACTAACATCGCAGACGCTAACAAGGCGATAATGTATCGGTACAGCTGCATATTATCCTCCTATAAGCTCGAACCAATAATAGGTTCTCAAGTTAACTTAGTGTTAGCGTCTGCGCAAAAAATTAAACTCACAACATCAGCGATTAGCGTGTAAATATTTGCTAGAATACTGGGGCGTGTTTGGAAACCTCATTTCGGCGTATTTTCGGTGCTTTTTCCGCCATACGTCGTCAGCGTCAAACTTGAGAGCCACAAGGGTTCGCGGCGTTTGCCACTTCCTAGGGCGTGTTTGAAAACCCGCTTTCGGCGAATTTTCGAGCATAATTTTTTGCCGGGCTAGGAAGCGACGACGACGCGAACCCTTGTGGTTCGCTAGAAT
>WRAA01000055.1 GCA_009780445.1 Defluviitaleaceae bacterium | reverse complement strand
TTCCGCCGTGCGTCGTCAGCTTCTCTTTGCGAACCACAAGGGTTCGCGGCGTCGGCGCTTCCTAGCCCGACGAAAAATTGTGCTCGAAAATCCGCCAGAAGCGGGTTTTCAAACACGCCCTAGAACCTGCTGACCGAGTGTACGGTCATCGTTGAGAACAGTCTGTTGGACTGCACACGGATGAGCTGACCCGGCACCACGTGGTTGTTGCCGCCGATGAAGAAGCCGCTGGTATCGCTGATGTAGCCCTGCGCGCGCAGACGCACGAAGAGGTTGCGGCGGTACTCGCTCTCCATGACGGTGAGCGTGCCGTCGTCCAGGCGCACAATGTCGTCCGCCGGTTCGTCCCAGAAGTCCACAACTTCGCCCAGAAGTCCGGCGTGCTGTTCGAAGAACAGGTCCCCGTAGCCCACGGCCTCCACGCTGTAGACGCGCACACGCTCGACGGACATCACCACGTAAAAAGGTTGATCCGCGCCGAAGATCTGCGCCGCCGTGGGTGTTCCCCCGCGCAGCACAAAACCCGCGGCCATGGCGGCAAACAGCAGCACCACGGCGATATCCAGCACGCTGATCTTGCCGAACAGCCTTCCCTTAGCATCTATCATTGAACTCTCTCCAATCTGACGACAAAACCCGTGGAAGCAAAGTCACGCGTGCGCACGAACATCTCCATGCCCACCATTACGTCGAAGTGGCCGACGGATGTTGCGCGGTCTGTGATCTGCGCCTGCGCCTCCACTTCGATGTAGATAAAGCTGAAGCCCTCGACCTCGCCTTTGCGGATGGTGTTGCTCTCGAAGTCCGGCGCGTCGGCGTAGAAGGGGCGCGAGTCCACGGAGATTATGCGGCCTATCTCGAAGCCGCGCACAGAGTCGAAGAGGGTTTCGCCCACAAGCACGTTGTCCAGAAAGTCGGACCTCTTGTTCGTAAGCTCCACTGTGTAGATGATGGTTGTGTCGGAGGGCGAAGCCTCGACGCTTACGGGCGCGGAGAACTGCACGCCCGCGTATACTATCAGCGCGACGCCCGCCACAAGCAGCACGTCCATCACCGAAAGCTTCCCGAAAAGCCGGAACCTCTTGTCTATCATGCCTTCACCAGCTTCCTGTAAATGTTTGTAGTTTCGTCGCACATGCGCTGTGCGGTGAAGCGATTGTTGTATGCGTCCGACGCGCCCTGCGATAGGCTAACGTACAGCTCGTTGTCCTGTTGCAGGCGGCGTAGGGCCAACGCCAGCGCGTGAGGGTCTCCGGGCGGAACCACCAGCCCGCTCAGGCCGTGTTCGACGACATAGGGGTTGCCGCCGGACGCGCTCACCACCGCCGGGATACCCAGCGACATGCCCTCCAGCAGGGAAAGCGACGTGGCCTCCGCGCCTATGGAGCAGTTGACCTGCGCGTCCAAAATGTTCTCCAGCCGGTGAACGTCCTTCACAAAGCCGAGCATCGTCACGTTGCCGATGTTTTCACGCTTTAGGCGTTGCCGAAGATGCTCTTCGCGTTCGCCCGTGCCGGCTACGGCAAGCTTGATGTTTGTTTCCGCAAGAATCTTTGCCGCGTCCAAGAGGCAGTCGTGCCCCTTTTCCGGCGAAAGCCGTGCGATTATCGCGGCAACAAAGTCCCCCGGGGCGAAGCCCGCTTCGGCGCGGAGCCTAAAGCGGTCGGCCTCGCCAAGCTTGTTCGGGCTCGGCACACCGTTGTATACCAGCGTTATGCGGCGCGGATCCGTTCCGGTCTCCACAAGGTTGGCGGTTGCCGCCGGGGATACGCTGATTATCGCGTCGCTGAACCACGAGTTTATCAGGCCGTGGAGCTGCTTGCGCGGGAAGGCCTTCATGTGCGCGGGCTGGTCGAACGCGCTGTGGCGCGTATGCACGATCTTCGCGCCGGCCAGACGCGCCGCGAAGCGTGCGGAGAGCGCGGCGTGGGTATGCACGATGTCCGGCGCGGTCTTGCGGAAGATACGCGCCAGAGCGGACACGGCCGCGACATTCAGAGACCTGTCGCCGATGCCGTCAACCTGCACTGCTTCCACGCCCAACGCCTCCACCTCCGGCACAAGCAACGCGCCGCGCGGCACTACCACACGCACGTCCAGTGCCTCCCTGTCGAAGCACTCCAAGAAATTCAGCAGACACCGCCCCGCCCCGCCGATGTTCGTGTCGGAGATGACGTGCGTGACGTTAATCTTACGCAAAGTCCACCACCTCGGCGCGTTCGCCGTAGATCCGCACAAAGGCGGAGGCCAGCCCCAAGGAGGCGAAGAACGCCAGGAACACCTTGTAGTTATAGAAGTTGAAGTCGAACAGACCCATCATGAGGAAGCCCGCCATCATCGCCAGCATCATTGCGGCGGCGGCTTTTTGCCGAATATCGCCGGTGCGGCGGCAGAAGGGGTAGAGGGTCTTTACGAATGTGATAAGGAGGGCGAGAAACACGCCCAAGCCTACGATACCGGTTTCGATGAAGATTTGCAAGAACAGATTATGGGAATGCTGCGCCGTAACCTGGTTAAAGGCGTTAAGCTGGTACACCGCGTTAAAGGCCTGTGTGCCTTGCCCCACGCCGGCATACCAGAACTCGCGCACACCGCGCAGTGAGCCTTGCCAGATGGCCAGGCGGTATGCGGTGGAGCTGTCCGCGAGGTTCACGATGGACAGCAGGCGGTTCAGCATCGTAGGCGGCAGGAGTATCGGCACAAGGAATATGCCGCCGGCCAAAAAGGCGATCAGCCGCTTCTCCATCAGCAGGATGAACACCACGGCGGCCAGGGGTATCGCAAGGTAGCTTCCGCGCGAATACGTCAGCCCAAGGTTTGCCAGCAGCACCAAGGCCGTGCCGAGGCAGGCAACACGAAGCCACAGCCGATGGGCAAGGAGCATGGCCACGAGGCAGAGCGGGATCGCCAGGAGCAGGAATGTGGCGTATACGTTGGGATTATCGAAGGTGGAGAAGAGGCGCAGGGTCATGCCTTGGAAGAGTTCTTCGTCCAGATGGGTTGTGTCGACCATGCCGGAGAACCTCTGCCACAGGCCGTAAAGCCCCGTACCAAGCGCGCTTGCGGCGAAGATCAGCAGGGCGGCGTGAAGCTTAGCCTTGGTGTTGATGAGGGAAGCGAGCAGGAGGGCGAACCACATGTACACGCCCGTAAGCAGGGCGATCTCCATGCTGGGCAGGCGTGTGAAGGAGTTGACCGCGGCGAACAGCCCCACGGCCATGTACACCACTATCCACACGCCGAGCAGATCCAGACGGAAGGAGTACTTGCCGTCGGCGGCAAGAAGCTTGAGCATAAAACATGCCGTAACGCCGAGTATCAGCACAGCGGTGAGCATTGTCGGCAAGTAGGGCGCGAGGAACAGCACACCTACCGCGCCCACAAAGGGGTACGCCGCAACAACCACGCCGCCGGCCAGCCCGGCCGCGCCAAGCAGCGCCAACACGCCGCCGTCATCGAACATGCCGGCGGACAGGCCAAGCAGGATACCCGCGAACACCATCGGCAGTCTGCCGCGTGTGTGTTTACGCTTTTCGTAAGCCGTAGGGAGCCGCAGGGCAAGAGCGTCCAGCACAATTTCCGCAAGGGCGGAGCCGCGCAGCACCGTGTAGAGGCTCCTGTCTGTGAAGAGGCAGAGCGCGGCGGCGGCCGCCACAAGCAGCACCACAGGGTTGACGGCGGCAAGCCACACGCTTGCGGCCACATAGGCCAGCACCCCGGCGGTTATGCCCAGGCCGAAGCTCCGCAGGCTTGCCTCGAAGAGGTATCGCGGCAGACCGCGCACCAGCCGCACAATGCCGCTGCCTTCGTACACGCCGGCGAAGAAGTGCCGCCCAAAACGTTTGAGCGTCAGGAAGAAGCCGTTCACCCCGCGGAACACGAAGCTTCTGCGCAGGAAACCTTCGTCGGCCTCCTCCGTCATAATCCGCGACAGCACAGAGCCTGAGAACAGCCGCGCGAAGAAGCCCATCGTGCCGTTAACAAAGCGGAAGAACAGCGAGCCTTCCATCATCAGCAGGATCCTGCGCCATATCCATATCGAAACGTCTGCCAAGTTGGTCATACCTTACCTAACTTTCCAAGAATGTAGTCGGCGGCCATACGCGCCTCGCTTACGGCCAGCGCGTAGGTCAGAGCCAAGTATACAACCGCGCCGGACGACACGGCCAGGATCAGGGATACTACGTCGGCGGCAAGGCCGTCGCCGCCCGTGATTGTCAGCGCGAAGCTTGCGGCAAGGGACATCGGCACGGCGCAGACGGCCATCTTTGCCGCGTCCCGGCTTGCGGCCGCGTTCCACACCGCGGGGTTGCGCCTGTACATCACGGCGAACAGCACACACCCGCAGAGGGTCATGGCCAAGGCCGAGCCAAGGGCGGGCGCGGCGATTCCCAGCCTGTCCACAAGGCCGAAGGACACCGCAAGGTTCAGCGCGACGGCCGTTATGCCCGTTATAAGCGGCGTGCGGCCGTCCTTGCAGGAGAAGAAGCCGCGGGCAAGCACGTTCTGCGCGCCGAAGCCCACAATGCCGGCGGCGAAGAAGCTTAGAGCCGTGGAGGTGAGAAGGCTCGTCTCCGGCGTGAACTCGCCGCGTTGGAACAGCACGCGCACCAGCACCGGGGAGACCACGGCCAGCCCCGCGCTCATGGGCACCAGCAGATACAGCAAGCCTTTCAGCGAACCGCGCAGCACTGTGCCGAAGGTTTGGTCGTCGGAGCCGGCCGCAAGCCGCGAAAGCCGCGGGAAGATCACATTCGCCACGGACAGCACAAACACGCCCGTCACAATGGTGTAGACCGTGTTGCTAAGCCCGATGGCCGCGCTGCCGCCCACGATATGCGTCACGGCAAAGGTGTTGACGATCAGGTTCACGGGAAGCACCCATGTGAACAGCATTGCCGGGCCGAGAAGCTTGAAGATGTCGGACATTCCCGGCATGTTGACGTTAATACGCGGCCGGTATCGGTATCCGTACCGGCGCAGGAAGGGGATCTGCACCAGCAGCTGCAAGACCCAGCCCAGCAGGAACACCGCCGCCAGCCCGTAGATGCCGAAGGTGCCGAAGAACAGCACGTAGTACGCGATTATAACAATGTTCGAGAGCAGGCTCATGGCCGCGGGTATGTAGAACTGCCCGAAGGATTGCAGGATGCCCACCAGGGTAAACGCCGCACAGCCAAGGACTATCAGCGGCATGATTAAACGCAGGAGGTTTGCGGCAAGGTTTGCGTAATACGGCGCGAAGCCGGCTCCGCCAAAGCCCGCGATAGCCGGCGCGAACAACATGCCAAGCGCGACAACAACCGCGCTTGCGGCCAGCACAATGTTCAGGAAGCTGTTGGCCAGAGCGAAGGCCTGTTCCTTGCCGAACTTCGTCAGGCTGTCGTTGAACACGGGGATGAAGCTTGCCGTGATCGCGGCGGCAAACATCGCGTCCAGCAATGTGCGCGGCACCACGCTTGCGAACATAAACGCGTCGGCAAGCTCTCCGCCGCCGACAACCGCCGCAAACAGCATGTCGCGCACAAGGCCAAGCCCCTTGCCCGCGAACAGTATCAGTGTCATTGCCGCAACCGTTGTTACGCCGTCTTTTGCGTGCATGTGGCTCCTTTTGGCACCCGGGTCAACCGTGTCATACGGACTTGCAATCTAAACAACGCTAACCTCATGGGCACAGGGCGCGTTCGCTCAGCATCTGTGCCCATTCGCTAAGCGTTGTTAAGATTGCAAGTCCGTGTCAGATTAGCGATTCGTACAGCAACAGCAGGCCGAACAGAGCCAGCAGATGCAGGGGATAGAAGCTGTAGAACAGCCATTTCAGGCGCGGCCCCTGTACGCCGTTGTAGCGCGACAGCAGCAGCACTGCGGCGGTGTAGCCGGCGATCAGCATAACGGCGAAGGTGCCGCCGATGGGTAGGTAGAGGGCAAGCCCGCCGGCCGCCAGCACGGCCAGCCGTGTTGTCCTGTCCTCCAGCACGGCACAGGCGAACACCAGCGCCACGCCGATGACACCGTAATCCACATTCAGCACAAACGCCAGCGCAAGGGGCAGGGGAAGCAGCACAAAGGCGAACCCGCCCAGGCTGTAGACATACGCCGCCAGCAATCCGAGAAACAGCGTGAAGAATATGTTCTGCCCGCCGAATTCCAGCCATGTGATGGGGCAGGCCATGGGGATGTAGCGGGCGTTCTTTGTGGCAAGGTCGAAGGGAATTTCGGATATTAGGGCAAACGCGCCCAGCCGCGCCATGTATTTCTTGACATTGCCGGTGCGCCTGAAGCCTTCGCCGATGAAGTATACAAAAATGGGGAAGGCCAGCCGCCCCACCGCGCGCATTGGCGGCACAAGGGCGAATACCAGCCTTCCGCCGAATATGTGCGCGAAGTGGTCTATGAGCATTGTAACCAGGGCTATTGATTTTAAGGTGAACGCGGACATTAGGCCTCTCGCTTTTACTCTATCGTTGATCCGGGTCTATCGTTGATCCAGGCCGATGATGACTGCGACATCGCCGGTGCCGATAAGGGCGCGGGTTGTTATGTCGGCGCGTTCTATACGGGCGGCGGGGAAGTACTGCGCCATGATCTCCGACGCTTCGTCGTGGAAGGATATTATGCGGCAATAGCTTGTACGCGCGCCTTCGAAGCTGTCGGTCTCCACGTAGACAAAACCTTGTTGGAACAGCATCTGCTGGCGAACGCCGGCAAGGCCGGACATTGCGCCGCCGTTTATCACATTGACGCGGAGCGTCTCCTTGGCGAACACGCGGGATCCGTCGTCATGCACGTCGCCGTCCCAGAATATGCCGTCTATCATCATACGCGTGGCCAGCGGGTCGTGCCAGAAGAAGCTGCCCGCGGGGCGCGCGCTCGGCAGGGTGTATGTCTCGAGGCGTCTCGGATCCAGCTGTGTTACATATCTGATGTAGCGCGGAATGTCGGTGATGCCGAAGTTGGTGGTCGTGCTGTTTAGGATCACGCCGGCCAGCTCGAAGGCGTTGTTCATAACGTTTTCCCGCGTAAGCGACTGTTCCAGCAATGCGTTCATGAAGGTCTGCTGGTTCTGCATACGGAAGATGTCGCCCGTTGGGTGGTGCCTGAAGCGCACAAAACCTTCGGCCGCCGCACCGTCAAGGTGCTGCACGCCCGGCTGCAGGTCGATCCTAAGCGGCTGGTCATACGGGTCGTAGAACATGCGCTGGGGTACGTCGATGGTCACGCCGCCCAGAACGTCCACAATGTCGCGGAAGCCCGCAAGGTCGATGACGAAGTAGTAGTCGATCTCGATTCCCAGCACGCCCTCCGCGGCAATGCGCATCAAATCGCCGCCGTTTGTGCGGCTGTAGTTGATCACAGAGTTGATACGCGCCTGGCCGGACGCCGGAGGGAAGCCGCCGCGCGCCTGCATCTCCCGCACCGTGGCGGGGGAGAACTGCACGAATGTGTCGCGAGGAATGGATATCAGCGAGATGTCCATGGTGTTGTGGTTGAATATGCCGGCCATGACGGTATCGGCAAGCCCGGCGACATAATCCACGCCGACCAGGAGGAACGTGGTGCGTGTCGGCGCGCTAAGCATCTCGATATCTTCTTCGAAGTTCAGAAGCCCCGGCGCGATCTCCCGGCCTTCCGCCAAGGCGGCTTCGCGCAGTTCTTCGCGCTCCGCCTGTTCCGCGGCCTGCGCCCGGCGCAGATGGTTTTCGAAGGCGTTGTTCGCGTGTGTTACGTATCCGTATGCCGCGACTGACACAACAACGGTACACACGCCAACAATGCTCGCGACGATCTTTGTAAACTTAACAGCCAGAATACGCCCAGCCGACGGTTGCTTTATCTTGGCTCGTTTGCCGTACTTGCTCCTCGTTCTCATTCCTGCTACACCTCAACAAAATTTTGAACTCATGCCCACACATGCGGCATTTTCTCATTATACCAAATTATCTGCCGAATTCAAGCATCTTTGCGAAAAAAATCGCATCTGGCATAAATTTTTGTCATAGCGTAACATAATAGTGTTATTGGTGTAACATTATGTATCAACCCAGCCCGAAGCTTGTTAATATCGCCTTGTCTATCTTGACCATGAGACTATCGTCCAGCCTGCATATTTTTTCGCGCAGCCGTTTTTTGTCGATCGTTCGAACCTGTTCCAGCAGCACTACCGAATCCTTTACCAATGTGTATTGATGGCAGTCTATCTCTATGTGTGTGGGCAGCTTTGCCTTGTTTATCTGGCTCGTTATGGCGGCGCATATGACAGTCGGGCTGTACCTGTTGCCTACATCGTTCTGCACGATAAGCACCGGCCTCATGCCGCCCTGTTCAGAGCCCACAACCGGGCTCAAGTCCGCGTAAAAAACATCTCCTCGCCTTACCAGCACAACGAAACCTCCTTTCCTTAGTCTATGGGTGTTGTGTTGCAATGATGCAATGCCGTGTTTCAATATGTACGCATTGTAGTTCTTAGTATGTCCAGCCTAAAAAACAATATACATAAGTTATGTAGATAGCGTGTTAATTCTTTGTGAATATTTTGTAAACACGTAGACATATTTTTGACAATATCGACACCATACCAGTATATACGGATACTTTGCTTTTGGCATTACAAAACCTCCAAAAAATGTTGTTATCCCTCCAGTGCCATTGGCTCTGCTATGCAGTTGGGGATTTCTATGCCTGTTGCATAGCAGAACGCAATAATTTGCCCAACGTGCATATTTTCATGCCCTATCATACATGAAATAATCTGATGTACGTTTTGCTGTTCCCCATAGTAATCTATAGCCTCAGTACCGTCCATGTCATCTAACTTCTTTTCCAGTTCGGTATCAAGTTCAGCCATTCGCTCTATGATTTTAGCCGTTTCCCAATTTTCATATATATATTCCGTGCCAAAATCAACCGTGCGCGTGGTTAGTGAGTCCACAATATCACGTTGAAACAAAGTTAATTCATGTGCCTGTAGGCGGATAGTGTTTAACGCCTTACGGGGCAGAATTTTGTCAAGGTCTGCATCGCTCAATTCTTCCAGGAAGCCTAAAATAATGCTTCGTGTCTGCTTCCAGTCTGCCATTTGGGCTTTTAATGATTCAATCATGTTGATTCCTCCGGAAAAGTTTTTTGCGTTTCTCTGAATTTAGTATGGCATGGGTTTGTGTGATCAGTGCTTATTGGCCTTGTTGATGGTGGATTGCACAAGGTACATGGGGCGGAACTTGACTTCTTCGTAGATCTTGGCGACGTAGAAGCCCAGCAGGCCTATGGAGAACATCAGGAGGGAGCCTATTATCAGCAGGAGCAGGATCACGGTGGTGAAGCCTTCTACGCTATCCCCGGCGAACCACCGAAACAGGGTCTGCGCGCCCAGCAGGGCGGAAAGGGTGAAGAATATCAGGCCGGAGAGGGTGATGATCTGCATTGGCGCGGCGGAGAAGGAGGACAGGTTTTCGAGCGCGTACTGCGAGGACTTGCGGAAGTTGAACTTGGACGTGCCTGTGGTTCGCGGCTCTACGTTGAAGGGGATCTGCACGCGCCTGAAGCCGACCCACTTTGAGAGCGCGCGGAAGAAGCGCTGCCGCTCCGGTATGGCGACGATGATGTCTACGACACGCCTGTCCAGCAGCTGGAAGTCGCAGGAATCCTTCAGGCGCACCTTGCCGAAACACTCGATCAGCCAATTGAAGACGTTTGCCCCAAACCTGTAGACCGCCGATTCATTCCCGCGGAACTGCTTTATCCCCTCGACAATGTCAACGCCGCTGGATTGCCAAATGCCGT
>WRAA01000054.1 GCA_009780445.1 Defluviitaleaceae bacterium | reverse complement strand
TTCATGGATGTTTACCTTGGTGAGGTCAACAGCCTTGTCGGCGCGGCCTTCGCGCTGCTCCAGCAGCTTCTGATACTCGTAGTTCGTGTTCTCAACCATGGGATGCAGGCTGACGATGCTCTCGTCGCTGATCATGTCGCGGGAGGCTTTCAGCGTCTCCACGATCTCCTTGTTGTTGAGTACCATGTTCCTGCGGAATGAAGCCTGGGCATTGTTGCTGTCGTAGTTCTTTCCGAACTCCATGTTGATGTAGCTTGTCGTAAACCACAACAGACGCTTTACGCTGCGCCTGAACTTCCGTTCCATCATGGAGGCTTTAAGATCCAGCGACGTATACAGAAACTCCAAACTCGCGCCCGACGGGCTGTTGCCGAAGCGGTCGGTCTTGATGTTCACGCCTTGGCCGAACATGAAGATATTCTCTTCCAGCCTGTCCAGCAGCTCCTTCTTTGCTTCGACTGGGATGCTAAGCTCCAGCTTGTCCACACCGCTGTGATTGTCCGCCCGCAGCTTGATAGCCTTGTAGTATGCCAGATTCTGCTTGAACGTGGCAAGGTCGGTGCTTTCATAGCCTTTCAGTACCATGATTACTTCCTGCACCTCGGCGTTGTTGTTGGCGAAGTCGGAAAAGGCTTCGTCGTACTCGTCCACCAACGTCTTTGTAACCGTAATGTCACTCGCTCGGAAGCTGTTGTTGGGGAACTCGATAAACGGCACCTTGCCCCAACCGCTTGGTGCTGTGCCGTGATTGTAGTGCGGTGCCGGGTTTTCAGCTTCGGCGGTGTCGAGAACAAACCCTCCGTCCTCGCCCTCTATGTAGACGGTGACGGTTTCCCTTGTCCACCACTCGGCGCGGTAACGATCCTTGCCGCCCCTCCTGACACTATAGTACCGAAGGACAGCCTCCAAGTTCTTCTGTAAGGCTGATTCGTAAACAGGTATAACTTCCTCCGCCGGAGCGATGGCATACTTAAAGTAGCCCTGCCGGTCAATGTAGACATGCAGCCACTCCGTACCCTTGTTGCTGGTATTGGTGGCAATATCCGCCACAACATCATCCCATTCATCCCCAAGAAGCAACTCTATCTTGTCAGCAAAATCATTGTCCGGTGTCAATTGTCCACTGTCAATTGAAAACACCATCGGCCTGCCCACGAGATAACTGACCTTCTGATCTACCAGCAGCTTATGCCAGTTGTTGACCAGCTTCTTGTTGGTCTTGGTCTCGTCCGTCACGCGCTGTTTGTTGCTGTCGTAATAGTACATCTCGCGCTTGGTGATGTCGCCGTAACCTTGGTAGTAGCGCACACCCTTCAGCATAACCTCTGTGTCGTGTTCCGCGATCATCTCGAGGATGAAGTCTGAATTAATGGCATAGCCGCCGTCCCGCAGCCGCGAGTGTATGGCTTCCATGTTGTGTGACAAACGCACCGCCCCCTATGTCAGAAATTCAATTTCAGCCTCTGTGCCGATATGTTCGGCAATGCCTGTGAGACCGTCCGCGGCATCGTCGTGTTTGTTGCCGCCCTTGGCCTTGTATGTCATTAGAGCCTTGTAGAACTCCGGCCAGCGTATCGCCCAGTTTACGGGGAAGTAGATGTGTTCCATAACATAACTGCTGTTAGCCAGGATCCGCGCCTGTTTGTTCTTGCTCTGGTGGAATGTCCGGACAACCGTTTTCTTGCTGCGGTACTCATTCCACATCAGCCTCTCGACATTACGCGCAAACCCCGCGCCTCCGCTGTTGCTCTCGATATAGGCAATGTTGACGTTGTCTGTGTTAAGCATCTTGGCAAGCTGCGGCTCTGTCACGGCCATAGGTTTGTCGGTGAACAATACATTGGTGATGTATGCCTCGCCGTTGTACTCGATGGCATTGATGGAACACAGGAAGTCCTTGCCTGTATCGGCGGTATCTGTGTAGTTGATGGTACGCTCCGCAAGCAGGCGACCGCGGCTGTCCTTGGGCAGTTCGGTATACGTTTTTAACGTGGTATACAGCTTGCCCTGCACATCTACAGGCTCCTGCTGATAGTTGGCCTCGGCGATATCGGGTGACATAACGCGCTTTTTCTTCATGTAGCTTTTGTAGCTTAAAAGCTCTGGGCATAACATAGTGCCGGTTTCTTGGTTATAAGCCTGCATTGTAAGCTCATACCAATCGGGCGCGTCATCACTGCTAAGTATCCGCCCGCATATATCCTTTGTGGACCAGCGCGTCATGTTGACAATCTGTATCGCGCCCTCTTCAAGGCGTGACACAAATGTATCGCCGTACCACATCCATTGCTTCTCTAACGCATTGTCATTGTACGCTTCCTCCGCGTTCTTGACAGGATCGTCAATGATACCGATGTTACAGCCAATGCCCGTGATAGTGCCGCCAAAGCCCGTGCCGAGGTAATTAAAAAAAGAGCCTTCCAAAGCCCATATCTGCTTCGCGCCGTCTCCGTCTTTGATTTTTACACTTGGGAACACGTCCGCGAAGATGACCCAGCTCTTGTCAATCTTGGTCGCGTCGATGCCGTCACGAACCATTGTTGAAAACCTTGTCGAGAGGATATCATTATACGACACGGTGATGACCTTGTTCTGTGTGCTTTTCCCAAGCATCCATTGTGTAAACAAGGTCAAGCTGTAGGACTTGCCGTGTCTCGGCGGTATGTTCATCATAAGCTGTCTGCAGATGATGTTGTCATCACCACTGCCCGCGAAAATCTCCTTTGTCTCGGCCTTGGTGTATATTTGCCAAGGAGATCGGTCTGTGTGCTTGCGTATACGCCCCTCGTACAGAGCTTGCAACGTTTCTGCAATGGTTCGCAGATGTGGGCGGCCGTCTTTGAAAAACTTGGGATCCAGCAGCTTACAGTACGCCCAAAAGGAATCCTGTGCCGCCTTGTACTTGTCCGTATCAGGGTTGTTTGCACTTTGGAAATGGTCTCTAAACTCTGTGAAGATGCTATTCATTGCAAAAACGCTCCCCCGATAGAATTTTCACTGCCGTTGCATGTTCGCGCCGTATGGTGTCGCCGCAGATACTGCCATAGCGGTTCTTCCGGCGGCTCGCTCTCTTGTGTTCCTTGGAGTACGATTTGCGGCTGGCTCTATGTTGCTCTATACGCTGGTTCTTTTCTGTGGTATACTGTGGCAGGGAGTTGAAATACTTCGACAGGCTTACCTTGGACACCCCAACGGCACAGCTGATGTCCGATATCGACTTACATTCACCGAAGTACAGCTTCTCCGCTTGTTGTCTCCAGTCATTCCTACGCATCTTATCACCCCGTTTGGTTAGAACCTGTGCTTAATGTTTTTGTGGACAATCTTCTGGGCATGACGGGGTATTTGCACGTCGTGAGTTACAACGCACACGCAATGCCGTTTATTTTGTGTTTAGAAGCCGTTTAGATTCGTTCGCGGGATAATTTTCGCACTTCGCTATGTGTGAAGAACTAAGCCGCACCACGTGCGTTATACGCGCTATTACGGCAGGGTCTAATTTTGACCGGATTCCGCCGTCACTTCGTCGGCAATCCTGACCATCAGCTCCACCACATCGGGGTGATTGTCCTGTATCTCCTTGAACACACGCTCCTTTAGCATGTTCATGGCGGCTCTGACGGTGCCTGCCTCCTTGCGGCTGGTGATTTTCAGCCTCTCGTTCTGCACTTGGGCTGTCTGTAGTTTGGCTATCGCCCTGTAGGTCTTTAGCTTCGCCTCCGCGGGTTTAGCCTCGTCCACAAGCATCTCCATAAGCAGATGGCTTATCAAGGCATTGTTGGCCTCGTGCAGCTCAGTCGTCGGGCGTTCGGCGTTGTCCTCAGCCAGCAGCTGGGCGAACTCCTTCGCCATCCGCACCGATTCAAACTGCTTCAGGAAGGGTTTGCCGTAACGGTGTACGCTGGAGTAGTGGACATCGTGTCCAAGCTCCTTCAAGTGGTCGGATATCTGCTGATAGGTATAGCCTTCCAGGAGCTTGTTCTCGACGGCCTTCTTGATTGTGTCGGGAAGCTTGTCTATCTTGCCGTGGCTTCGGTTCTTCGGCATGGCCTCACCCCTCTACAACTTCCACGCCGTCCACGACGCATGTGCCGTCCAGAACATCCTCACCCTCGGGTGTCAGATGCACGATGTCGCGGCTTATGCCCTGCGTCTTGTTGCTGACGCTCGTTATACGCACCAGGCCTTTGCCCGCAAGGTATCCGCAGGCGTTAACAACGTCATATTCTTCGATATCGAACTGCAACTGCCTAAGAACCGACTCAATCAGTTTAAGGCTCGCGCCAAGCGGTCTGGCTTCCTGCGCTACTTTCAGTATGTAGCCCCTAAGCTCATGGCTTGCCGCCGTTTCCAGCAACCTTCTATTCACCGAACTGCACCCCCATATCTGTTATATCACCCTCGGCCAGATTGATGCCCGCCGGGGTCAGCTTTACAAACGAAGCTCCGTAGTCCTTGTCGTTAAGTTCTATCTGCACATACTCCTTCTTATCTCCCGACAGATAGCCCACGGCACGCCTGATGTCCTCCTTGTTGTAAAAGGATTTGTAGCGCAGCAGATCGTGAACCCTGCTGATCGGGATGGCAGTGTCGTAGAGGTCGTAGAGACTTCTGATGATGTCGCCGCGCAGAGACTTTGATTTTGCCACGTTTAGCAGGCTCATCTATTGTGCCTCCCTTGGTTCTGGCCGGATTCGTGTCCGAATTGATTCCTTTCGATGCTGCCCAGCCTGTAGTCCATCTGCACCAGAGTTTTGCTCATTTCGCCGATGGAATCGGACAGCTTGTCCATGTTGTCTCCGAAGCGATCGATGGTTCTCATAAACATCGCTTCTCGTTTCTCGGTTTCCTGACGCAGGATGCTTTCGCGCTTCTCGGCCTCTTGGCGCAGCTGTTCCTCGCGGCGTACGCCCTCGGCCAAATGCGTGTCCATCAGCCGCCTGAATGTCTCGTTAGAATCCTGCATCTCCCGTTTGAAGAATTCATCCCTTGCGGCTATCTGTTCGTCCTTGGCGGCTGTCTGCTCGTCGCGCTTCTGCTCGCTCCGTTTCTCCATCTTGAAGAACAGGAGCATGAAACCTCCCAATATCGCCGGCACAAGCCCAAGGTGTGTGATAAGTTCGATAAGTGCCGCATAACCTGTGTACTCCACGTTGTTCCACCTCCTGAATTTAGAGTGTTGCCTATGTGACGACTATTGTGCGCGTGGTATCGTTCCAGTTCACGGTTTTCCCTGCCGATTCCAGTGTTGTTCGTACAGGTATTTCTGCATCCGGGAATACCTTGGCCATCTCCGCAAAATTGGTGATGAAGCGTCCTCCTGTGTTGGTAGCGTTGATGATGGTTACACGGCCTCTATATTTGATGCGCACAGTTTGGTTCAGTCCCGCGCCGCGCCCATCGGCGGCGGTGGCAGTGTTCAATCTCGGCACAATGCCGAAGTAGTTGCATACGCCCTTGGCCAGAGCTTCGGCCATTTCCCGCCGCCTGTACCGCAGTATGGTTACGTCGGATTTGTTTGCGGGTGCGTCTATAAACGCAAGCTCGAACAGGATGGCGGGGCAATTGGTATCGCGGATTACGCCCCAGCGGTCGGTCATCTCATTGCGGCGGTTGCGCAGAGCCATCTGTTTGCAGTAGGTTTTAAGCACTGTCTGCGAAAACTTCTTGGCTGTGCTGTTCCAGTAGAAGGACTCGGCTCCCGTACCACCGGCGGCATTGGTGTGGATTGATATGAAGTAGTCCGCGCCCCACGTATTGGACATCCGCGCCCTTGTGCTAATGCCCAAGCGTCCGTCGGCTTCAAGGTTGGCATCAACGGCCGGGCGCGACAGCATAATCTTGAAGCCGTTGGCCGACAGAAGTTCGCCCAGCATCTCGGCGACCTCAAAGTTGATGTCAGACTCCCTCATGCCGTTGCCGACCGCACCCGGGTCTGCTCCGCCGTGGCCTGCGTCTATAAAGATTTTGGTTCTCCCGCCCATATGTAAAGCCCTCCTAAAGCCTATGTAGCCTGTAAAAAAAAGATATCGGTGTCAGCTTTCGCTTCTACCAATATCTTATCATTTCCGTAAGCTGATGGGGGTTGAGAATCTCAACTGTATTTACAGCAGATCCGATAACGTGAGCTGATTCTTGTCTACCAAGGAATGCCTCGGCTGCCCTTTTAATATGTGCCGCGTATGGCGTTCCGAATACCCAAACTTGCGTGACAACTGGTGAAAGTTGTAGCCGTTAAACTCGGAAGATATCAAGTTCTTTATTTTCTCGCGAGCAGATTTTCGCAGAGTGGGGAAGTAAATGCGCATATCCCCTAACACATTGACGACAATCTTTGCCTTGTGAACCCCAACGGCGGCTACAAGTTCGGGATACTCATTCGTAATGTTACTACTCTGTCGGTTGAACCTTACTTGCTGGCCGTTGTATGCCTGTTCCAGTCTCACGATCTCATCAAGCTCCAAGAAATCCGAAAGGCGGTCGTAAGGTTCGCCAAGGTCGTGCTTTGTTATGAGGTCAGTAATCTTCACAAACACACCGCCTCTCGGGTTAATGGACAATGGATAATTGTTTTAGTTTGGTTTAAAGAAGGCGTGTCCGCCGTGGGTGAAGATGTGGTTGAGGGATGTTTCGTGCCAGCTTCCGCGCAGCCCTCGGGTTGAACGGAAGAACAACGCACCGTGTGAGTGATCCTCACCGTGAAGGGCGCGTTGCACCGCTTCCTTAGTGCTTTGGGATACAACGGCTCGGGCGAACGCGCCGTTGCGCGTGGGTTCGAACTGGTTCGGGGCGAACACAACTTCCTTGATGCTGTTGGTCTGCGGGAACAGGTCGCTATGTACCCTGTTCATGATCACGTTGACGACCAGTATGCGGCCATGTATGTCCTCGCCGCCGGCTTCCGCCTGGGTTATGCGGTGCAGGATGTCAAGCTCGGCCTTGGTTATGCCGCCGGGCAGGGCGTCTGTTATGATGATGGTTTGCGTTACGTTGTCGAAGAACACGCTGTTGCCAGCCGACTCTGCCGTAGCGCGGACAGGAGCCTGCAGCTCGCCGAAGATTTTTGAAAACGCGCCCACGGGGCTGGCATGGTTGCCGTTGTTGTTTGTGGCCTGTAGTTGGTGTATACCGCCTTGGTACTCTACTCGTACGGTACTGGTCATCTTATTCCTCCCAGGTCTCGAAGTTTTTGAAGTGCGGCTTCAAAGCTTGCGTCGTCTTGCGAAACGAACCTTACGCTATCTGCGGCAAATTCGCTGACGTAGTTCATGGCGCATACAGCAAGCTCTATATCGGAGAGGTATTGCTCGGCGGCCTGTTCGCCTTGGCCGGCGAAGTTCTTTTTTCTTATAACGGCGGCCATTAACGGGGCTGATGCCGTAAGGCCTGCTACGGCAAACTGCCAACGCTCCTTGGCTATTGTGTGGCTCTTAATCATATGCGGTCTCCTCTGCCGGCACCAGCGGAAGCTGTATGATAACCTTGTTAAGGTTGAAAACGCGCTCCATCCTCCCGCCGCTGCCGTCCTCTATCCAGATATCACAGTAGTGCCGATCGTTGCCGTTGATGTAGTTGATCAGGATAACGCCGTCCACTCCCAGCGTGGCGGTATCGTATGTTTCGCCATGCTTTGGGTCGGCGCACCAGTTATACACAACCTTTACTACTTCATCCACCGGCTTGTGGGGTGTGGTGCGGGGGTTCTTGCGGTTCGTGTCTGCGTTCACGGTCTATCATCGCCTTTAACCCTTCGATAGCATCTGACGCATTTCTTTGCGTAAGCCATAGGACGGAGCTGACCTTGTAACGTTTTTCCAGCCAGCCGTTAAGCCGCTGCATGTCGGGCTCTCCGTCCTCGCTAACCCAGCCGTACTGCTTGGCCAGCCCTTCGAGATACTTCTGCTGTTTGCAGCTTATCCGCCCGGGCGCGTTGGCCTTGGTGCCTGCAAGAGCGTCTATTACTTGGATGGCCTCACGCATAGTCAGCTCTTTGAGGCCAGACTTGCCCACCAGCGAATGGATGTAAGCTCGAAGAGTATCATCGTCCAGACCATGCTCGGCTTTTAACTTGAAGATCTTACGTCGCTGGGCGTCGGACATCGCAGACATGGCCTACCTCCTAAGCTTTTCCTTGTCGGTCTCCATCCAGAACTTATCCTCAACCTTGCGCGAAGCACCGACCTTGATGATGTCCTCGTCGGAATACCGCCCCAGAACATCCTTGTACACACCTTCCTTGGGTGTACTTATGCAGTCGTGCATTCCGTACTTACGCAGATTCCTGATTATGGAATCAAGCTGTTTTGAAGGCACGGATATGTTGCTGCTCTGCCTGAAACCTACTGAACCGTGGTTGAGCGTCTTGGTTTTGCCGGATATCTCCGCCTTGTTGGCCTTTGCAAAAGCTTCGACCAACACTTCCAGGGTTTTAATTCTGTCTTGCAGCGGTTTGGCAAGTGCCGCGGCGTGTTCAGTTGCCGCGGCCTTGGCAAGTTTTAAGTTGCCCTCGATGTCGTTCAAGCTCACTTCGCTTTCGAGGATCTCCCGCAGAGCCGTGTCTACATCGTCCCACGACTGTAGTTCAAATGTGCTGCTACCCATGTTTGGCCTCCTTGTTTCTTGAAGTTTTGTACCAGCTTAACTCATCAGCTATCATTACAACGAAGCAGGATAGAATCATTCCTATTGGTATGATCAGATACTCGCCGCCGATGGCTATGTAGCCTCTCGCGTGATACGACAGCCATATCGCCGGAAGTGTCAGCGCAACGCACACCGCCATTATGACCGCGCATAGGATGTATCTGAACTTAATTTTCACACGCTCACCCCCGGGTCGGCTACACGGCCACCTTAATCTTCATCTGCTTAGCCACAGTGGCAAGCTGTGCCGTCGTGAGTTTGGAATACTCACTGATATCAAACAACTGCAGAGTGTTGGTGAAAACTTGCACGGCCTTCCTGATTGAAACCGCTGTGCTTATCTTGTGGAGAAGCTCCAGAGCTTCGTCCTCAAGCTCTGCATCGCCGAATATCAGCCTGATGTCGTCCTTTCTGACTTCCTTTGCCACGAGATGCTCCCAATAGGTTATGCGGTCGGCCGCTTGGCTGTATGCCGCGGCCTGCTTAACCTTCAGCTCGTGGAAGATCTCGTCGTTGCCGATAAGAGCCATGCCGATCCGCGCTCCGCTGTCTTCATTTTCGGTTGCGTCCACGATGCTACGCAGATGGTTAACAACCTTTGCCTTGAGGTGCTGGGCTTCGTCAATGACGATAACGCGCTCCGTGCCTTTCAGCTTCGCGATAATCGCCGCGGTGATGCGGCGCGTAACCTTCTCCTTTAAGCCCAGCTTGTCAGCAATAAGCTCGTTTATCCCGGCGATGGTCGCGCTTGTGGGAGTCACGGTGATGATGATAGCGTCTGTGTTTTCCTTGGCATACCGGCGTATGGCCATTGTCTTGCCCACGCCCGGATCGCCGTAGGCCACTCCAAGCTCGCCGCGGTGATGGCACAGCTCTATGAGGTTTACAACCTGTACGCTGGTTGATATGGCTTGATAAGATGGTTTCTTGGGTGCGGCTTCGCGCTTGGTGCTTATCTTGATAAACTGCTCCACGCGCTTGATGACTTCGTGGTCGGCATCATATGTGCCGGCGTGGAAGCGGCTTAATGCCGAGGCATTGTTGTATCCCATTTCCTTTGATATCTCGTTTTGAGACTTTCCGGTTCTCTCCTTATAATCGCGCAGCACTTCCCTTGCTTCATCAGCGGTCATCGTTGGTTGCATGGTTCTCCCCCTTGTGTGTTAGTAGTTACCCCTGCGCTGTTGCCGCGCACGCTCCGCCGCAGCCGTGAAATCAATGTGCAGAGCTGCCGTTTCGGCTCCTGCCGCATGTTGCAGCGGCTCCGGCAGGCTTTCGCCGCTCTGCAGTAAACGCAGCACTTCTGCATTGACATTCTCGGGCATTTCCGCATTGGCGGCGGCGTTTTCGATGATGGTATCAAGCGCGTCCTGTGCCCGGGTGCTTTTGAGGCTCTTGTAGTTCTTGACCAGCTTCTCCTGCGTCTTCTTCTTGCG
>WRAA01000053.1 GCA_009780445.1 Defluviitaleaceae bacterium | reverse complement strand
TTTCCGCCGTGCGTCGTCATCTCCTCCTAGCGAACCACGAGGGTTCGCGTCGTCGTCGCTTCCTAGCCCGGCAAAAAATTATGCTCGAAAATTCGCCGAAAGCGGGTTTTCAAACACGCCCTAGCACTTACGCAAAAATCCTGCGTTTGCTTGGAGTGTTTTCAAGTTGAATAGCTATATTATTGTTCGGCGATATATTACGGCAGACGCACCCCGCCGATTATGGCGGTGTTAACGGGTATGCCCCTGCTGTTCGCATAGGAATTGTTGCCCAGCTGGCCTCTTCCGTTTATGCCGAAGGAGATCAGCCGTCCGTCGTACAAGGCCGCAAGGGTGTGTTCGTCTCCGGCGGAAACCGCAACCACGCGGGGCATCTCCACAGCCTGCGGAGAATTGTTGCCACCGCCCACGGTGCCGTTGCCGAACTGCCCGCCTGTGTTGTTGCCCCACGCCCAGAACCTGCCGTCGGAGGTTATGGCCACGGTGTGGGTAGTTCCCGCGGAAACCGAGACGACCCTGCCCTCTATGCCGACAACCGCATCGCCCGACGCGCCCGTGCCGAGCTGGCCGTTGGAGTTGTTGCCCCAGGCGCGCAGGGTGCCGCCATTGGTGATGGCGACTGTATAACCGTTGCCCGCGGAGACCGAAGCTATGCCCGTGGCGATGTTGACGGGTGTGTGCTGGCCAAGGCCGCTCGCCGGGCGGTTCAGCTGGCCGTGGCTGTTGCTCCCCCACGCCCAGAGCGTGCCGTCGGCGGTTAGTGCCATGCTGTGGGTGTATCCGGCCGAAATCGCGACGACCCTGCCCGGTATACCGCTCACCACCTCCGGCCGTTCCAACGTGCCGGCGCGTCCGAGCTGTCCGTGGTCGTTGTTGCCCCAGCTAAGCACGTTGCCGCCGGAGGTCAGCGCGAGCGAGTGTTGGTATCCCGCGGAAACCGCCGTGGCCGTGAGGGCCAGCTGGTATGCCGTGGACTGAACCGCCCCCGTCACGCCGTTGCCGATCTGCCCATGTGTGTTCTCGCCCCACGCCCAGACAAAACCGCCGGAGTTGAGCGCAAGTGTGTGGTTTACACCGGCCGCAACGGCCACCATGTTGTTCGCAAGCCCGCCAACCGGCGCGATGTTGTTGCGGGTCAAACCCGACCCTGGCGTGCCCAGCTTGTCGTGCCAATTGTCTCCCCACGACATCACGTTGCCGCCGCCCGATATCGCCATCGAGAAGTTATGCCCCGCGCTGATGGTCGTGGCTTCGTGCCGAAGCGGAAGATGCTGTATCGGCGCGGCAGTGGGCGTCGGGGTCGGCACGGGTGTCGGAACCGGGGTTGGCACAGGCGTCGGAACAGGGGTCGGCACCGGGGTTGGTATCGGGGTCGGCCTTGGCGGCATCGGCGCGGCGGGTGTGCCGGCAGTGGTTATATGCACGGTACGCGTCTGGTCGTTCCACAGAACCACCGCGCCGGTGGACTCGGCCACGGCTCTAAGCGGTATCATAAACCGCCCGCCGATAACCTGCGGCGGAACATCCGGGAAGAGCCGCGCGCTGTTCACCACGATGAACGGATCACCGATACGCGCGCTCACGATCATACCTTCGCGGAACAAGGTGGACGTGCGCGTATGCTCGTTCCAATCTCCGGTAAAGCCCATGTATTCGAACACGCCCCGCATCGGCACCAGTGTGCGGTCTCCCACAATTATGGGCTGCATATCGGGAAAGCTCACCTGTCTGCCGTCAACCTCGACCCTCACCAGCACGCCCACAACCGCCGAAACTTCCCGCGCGGGCGCAAGCGGCGATACTATCAGCAGCCCTGCGCAAGCCGCGGTCGCAAGCCTCTTCATCATACCATTTCTCATAGAGTACCCTCCTTGTGTTGTACGTTTACCTAATACAACGTCTGTAACGGCTTAGTTGTTCCCGCAAAACCGGCATAGTACCCGAACTGTAAACATCCTGTAGCATTTCTGCCATATAAAAAGAGGAGCCACACGGCTCCCCGTTCCATAATTATGTTATCGGCAGCAACTTATGCCGCGCGGTAAGATCCTCCAAGCTATCCCTCTCGCGTATCAGCACAACCTCCGAATTTTCGCGCACCAGCACTTCGGCCGGGCGCAAGCGGTTTGTGTAGTTGGAACTCATGGCATGGCCGTAGGCTCCCGCGTCCATGACGCAGAGTACGTCGCCTTCACGCGCCTGCGGCAGCTTCCTGTCCGCGGCCAGCACGTCCCCGCTTTCGCAGATATTGCCCGATACGGTGACGACCTGCTCCGGCCCGTCCGGCCCGCCGTCTGCACGGCAAACCTTGATATCGTGGTACGAGCCGTACATCATCGGCCGCGCCAGCACGTTAAAGCCGATGTCCGTGCCGACATACTTCACACCGTGGGAAGTTTTCACCGCGTGAACCCTTCCCAGCAAAACGCCGCATTCGGCCACGACATAACGCCCCGGCTCTATCTTGAACTCCGGCTGCCTGCCATACGCGCCGGAGACGCTGTGCATAAACTCGTCCAACTGCTTGCCGAGGGCGGCAAGATCCAGCCGCGCCTGACCCTCCTGCTTGTTGTAAGGTATGCCGAATCCTCCGCCAAGGTCGATAAAGTCCAGCTCATCGAAGTTCTTCGCTATCCGCGCAAGATTGCGGCTGCTCTGCAAGTAGCTGTCCGCCTCCATAAAGTTTGATCCGACATGCATGTTCAGCCCAACGACCGTCAGCCCGTGTTCCGCGCAGACCTGCTTAACCCGCGCTATGTCCTCCGGCGTATCCTGCACGCCGAACTTTGTTTTCGCGCCGGCGGTGATCACCTTCTCGTGATGCCCCGCGCCGAAGCCCGGGTTGAAGCGCACGGCCACCTTGCCCCCGGGCCGGATCCCGCCGTACAGCTCCAGCTGCGATATCGAATCCACGCTGACCAGTATTCCGCGCTGCGCCGCATACTCCATTTCGCCGGCCGAAACATTGTTCGACACATACATTATGCGGTCCGGCGTGAAACCCGCCAGCATCTCGGCGTGGATCTCGCCCGGTGTCATCGCGTCTACGTTTAGGCCTTCGGAGCGTATTATCTGCAACAGCGCGATACTGCTGTTGGCCTTCGCCGAATAATGCACCCGAAAGCGCGGATACGACACCAACCCCATCATCTCGCGGCAGCGTTCCCGCAAAATTCCTTCATTATATACGTACAGCGGCGAACCAAACAACTCCGCCAGCCGGCACGGATCGTTTCCTTGAAAATGTTCCATATCTCCACCTAACTACTTGTCGCGCTTACGCTGTAAGAATATCGGAATCTCAAACGGCGGCTCCCCGTCCTGTTCGCCCCGCGGCTGGATGTTGTCGCGTATCGGCGCAAGCTCGCGCACCGTGCGCATAGAGCCTGTGTCCTGCGATACCGGCTGCATCGGCTGTGTGTGGTGTGGCGCCGGCGGCCGCTGCTGGTAGGAGCCTTGCCCGCGGCCGACAACCCCGCGCGAAGCGGGCGCAGGAGCCTGCACGTGCATAGAATCCTCGTTAAGCCCTGTGGCGATAACGGTTACGATAACTTCGTCGCGCAGATCGTCGTTAATGCTTGTGCCGAAGATGATCTCGGCCTCTTCGTCAATGGCGTTGTTGATGATGTTCGCCGCAAGGTCTATGTCGGCAAGTGCCAAGCTGTTGTCGCCGGCAATGCTTATCAGCACAGACTTCGCGCCCGCGATGGATGTCTCCAGAAGCGGAGACTTAATGGCAAGCTCCGCCGCGTTCTCGGTCTTGTTCTTGCCGCTTGCCCGGCCCACGCCCATGTGGGCGATGCCCTTCTGGAACATGATCGTCTTAACATCGGCGAAGTCCAGGTTGATCGTGCCGGGCTTCGAGATAAGGTCGGAGATACCCTGCACACCCTGACGCAAAACTTCATCGGCCTTGCGGAAGGAGTCGTTGAGGGTGGTGTCCTTGTCGATAATCTCGAGAAGCTTCTGGTTCGGTATCACCACAAGGGTGTCCACGTACTTGCGAAGCTCCGCAATGCCCTCCAGTGCGTTGCGCATACGCGGCTTGCCTTCGAACATAAAGGGCTTTGTCACCACGCCCACGGTAAGGATGCCCATGTCGTGCGCAATAGAAGCGATAACCGGCGCCGCGCCCGTTCCCGTTCCGCCGCCCATGCCCGCGGTGATAAAGAGCATGTCCGACCCGCTGATGGCCGCGGCGATCTCGTCGCGCGATTCGTCGGCGGCGCGCTGGCCAACCTCGGGCTTTCCGCCCGCGCCAAGACCGCGCGTCAGCTTGTCCCCCAGCTGTATCCTGATGGAGGACTTCGAGCGTTCAAGAGCCTGATGGTCTGTGTTCACCGATATAAAGTCGATGGATTCAACATTGTCCTCTATCATTCTGTCCACAGCGTTGTTTCCCCCGCCGCCTACACCAATAACCTTTAGTTTTGCGCCCACGCCTTGTGTGTTAAGAATATCGATCAAGAAAATTCCTCCTCAGTGATTCCTAGACGCGAAGGCTCTAGGTTAAGTGTCGTAGTATCGGGTTACGCGTAATGTCTGAAATATCCAAACTTCCTCTAACGTTCTCTCCGTCTAAGTGTTCCAATATTTCGATGAGTATGGCGATCTTCAAATCTCCGTCGGCGGTGTCCCCCAGCGATACATCCAAATCGCCGATAAACAGCCGTATGTTCGAGCTGTCGTTAAGATCCAGCCGAACAACGTCAGACTCCAATCCGTGCCGGCTAAGCAGCCTCGACACTGCCACAAGATTTTCAAACACGCGCTCGTCGCTTACGCCAAGCCGCGCGCCCACGGTAAACCCCGAAAAGTCCAGCCCCACCACGATGGGCAGCCGGTCGGCAAGGACCGTGGAAGTCTCCAGCACCAGGCCGTTCTCGTCGATAAAGAGATACTGACCCGGCGAGAACTCAACAAAACCGGCAAGCCTGCGCTCCACAAGCGAAACCGTGATCCTTCGCGCAAGAAAGTACTTGTCGATCTCCAAGCTTTCGATATAGTGATTGTCCAAACGGCTTATGGCGGCGCGGCTGTTATACAGAAAGATGTTCACGGCCGACGGCCTGTGCAGTCCCAGCTCCCGCAGGATATACTCCCGCGCAATGCGCTCATTACCCACAAGCGTCACCTCTGCCACGCTGAATATCGGCGACAGCAGCATCAGTACAACAATGAAAACAGGCGCCAGCACGTAACAAGCAATTATAATGAATGACCTTCTCCGCCGTCGCCTCATCCTCATAACCCATCGCTCATGTAAACCGTTTTTCCACAATTGCAGATTTCACTAGATTATATAATACTGCCAAACATCGCGGATGTCAATATTTCCATGCGCGGTATTTAATAATTTTTTTGCCGTATAAAACTATTATGTCTACCTCCATGGAAATCTACGCGCGGTTTATGCCGTTTAAAAACAGATTCCGCTGAATTGCACAAAAATTACACCCAATTTCCATAGATACTGTTCCAATAGCAGAATATTTACAATTTTCCGAAACCGCTTGAATAATTATTCTTCACGTGGTAGAATGGTCATCGTAACTACACTTACTTTTGAGGTGTACCGCGCGATGTTCGCTTATGGGTTGCATAACTACTTCTTAAACCTGTATAATAATGCATCTGCAATGCTCTACCAGAACCTGATAGCTTATGACCGCTGGCGTATGATCCTCGACGGCCTGGTCATAACCTTGCAGATAACAGCGGGCGCGGCGGTGCTTGGCATTATTATCGGCCTGATCCTCACGTTTATGCGGCTAAGCGGCATACGGGTGCTGGAGCTGTTCGCCCAGGTCTACATAAGCGTAATACGCGGAACACCCGTCATCACCCAGCTCTTGATACTCAACTTCACCATCTTTGCGGGGATGCGCGGCGTTGGCGTGCTGGTGGGCATTGTTGGTTTCGGCATAAACTCCGGGGCGTATGTGTGCGAGATCATCCGCGCGGGCATCCTCTCTGTGGACAAAGGCCAGAGCGAGGCCGGCCGCTCCCTGGGGCTGTCGTCACGCCAAACCATGTCCTACATAGTTATGCCGCAGGCCATAAAGAACATCATCCCCACATTGGCCAACGAGTCCATCATCCTGTTCAAGGAAACGTCCATCGTCGGCATAATCGGCGTAGCCGACATCACCCGCGTCAGCCAGCAGATCATGTCGCGCACATTCAATGTCACGCCGATGTTTGTCGCCGCCATAATCTACTTCGTAATAGTGGCGGTCATGACGTTCTTCCTCTCAAGGCTCGAGAAAAAGCTGCGAGAATCCGACGTTCGTTAGGGGGTGGTGGTATGATCAAGGTTACGGGGCTGAACAAGTCCTTCGATAAGCTGCATGTGCTGAAAGATATCGACGCGCAGGTCGAACGCGGCGAGAGGCTCGTCGTTATCGGGCCGTCCGGCTCCGGCAAGAGCACGTTCCTGCGCTGTCTGAACCTGCTGGAGGTTCCCACAAGCGGCGAGATCATGATAGACGGCCAGAGCATCACCGGCAAGGGTGTCGATGTGAACAAGATCCGCCGGAAAATGGGCATGGTGTTCCAGCAGTTTAACCTGTTCCCGCATCTGAAGGTCATCGACAACATTACGCTCGCGCCCATGAAGATAAAGGGTTTGGCCGCGGACGAAGCAACCGCAATCGCTGAAAGGCTGCTGGAGAAGGTCGGCCTTCTCGAGAAGCGCGACACCTTCCCCATTCAGCTCTCCGGCGGGCAGAAACAGCGCATCGCCATCGCCCGCTCCCTGGCCATGAACCCGGAGATAATGCTGTTCGACGAACCCACATCCGCTCTGGATCCCGAGATGGTCGGCGAGGTTCTGCAAGTCATGGAGGATCTCGCGCAAGAAGGCATGACCATGATCGTCGTCACCCACGAGATGGGTTTCGCGCGCGAAGTTGGGTCGCGGCTCTTCTTTATGGATCAAGGCCGCATTGTGGAGGACGGCACACCCGCCGACATCTTCGACTCTCCAAAACACGAACGCACGCAGACATTCCTGCGCAAGGTTCTGCGGGCATAGGCGAAATTTCGACATTTCTCACATTATGACCTACACTGTCAAAAAAGATAGTACTGTGCCAAATGCACTACACTATAAATACAACGTATATGATGGAGGCAAAACTATGAAAAAGCTCTTAACACTCGCCACAGCCGCGATCGCAAGCGCGGTAATCCTTGCCGGCTGCGCCGCTCCGGCTCCCGCACCCGCGCCGGCTCCTGTTGCCGAGCCTGCAACCGAAGCCGACTACGACACCGACGCCGAAACAGAGGCTTCGCCGGAGTACGAAGCAGCCGCGGGATCCTGGGCAGGCCGCACAATCTACATGGGCACCAACGCCGAGTTCCCTCCCTTCGAGTTTATCGCCGACGGCGGGCAGGGTCTGCACGGCCAATATGACGGCGTGGACATCGCAATCAGCGTCAGAATCGCGGAGCACCTTGGCGCGGAGCTTGAGATCATTGACATGCCCTTCGAAGGCCTGATCATGGCTCTTGCCGCCGGCCAGGTAGACTTCGTGGCCGCCGCCCTCACAGTAACCGAAGAACGCGCACAGCAAGTAGACTTCAGCATACCTTACTACAGCGCGTTCCAGACCATCCTCGTGGCCGCCGACAACGACGCCGTAACCGGCGCGACAAGCCTCTACGGAATGCAGGTGGGCGTGCAGATCGGCACTACGGGCGACTTCGCCGCGTCCGCCATGGACAACGTAGAGGTTCTGCGCTATTCCCGCGCGGTGGACGCAATCGTGCCGCTCATCAACGGCCAGATCGACGCGATCCTCGTAGACTCCATCACCGCCCAGTTCTTCTACGACGCCCACGCGGGCAACCTCCGTATCGTCCGCGACGATGAATACTTCGGCCACGAACAGTACGCAATAGCCATCGGCCAAGGCCAGCCGGAGCTTGTAGCCGCCATTAACGAAGTCCTGCAAGAAATGCTGGACAGCGGCGAGATCAACGCCCTGGTTGCCTACTACGCATCAAACTAAATTGTACACGCCAACGGCTGGGAAGCTCAAAACTCCCGGCCGTTTTCATCATTCGTTTTATCATCCGTAAACGCCTCCACGACATAGCGTGGGCGGCGTTTCACCTCCATAAAGATCTTGCCGATATACTCACCGACCACGCCAATGCCCACAAGCTGCAAGCCGCCCAGCACCCACACCGATATCATGATGGACGTCCAGCCGGGAACAACACTGCCCGCGGCAATGCTTGCGATAACATAGGCCACGGCGGCCACGCTTGCCGCCAAGGTCATTATGCCGGCATAGGTTATCAGGCGTATGGGAATGTTCGAGAAGCTGGTTATACCGTCGAAGGCGAAGGAGAGCATCTTCCGCAGGGGATACTTCGTCACCCCGGCCGCCCGTTCCAGCCGGTTATAGTACACCTCGGCGGACCTAAAGCCCAGCAGCGGCACAATCCCGCGCAGGAAGAGATGCCCCTCGCGGTACAGCTCCAGCGCGTCCAGAGCTTGTCTGCTAAGCAGGCGGTAGTCCGCGTGGTTGTACCTGAGCTTCACGCCGAAGATCCGCATAAGCTTGTAGAATGTCTGCGCGGAATTACGCTTGAATGACGTATCCGTGCCGCGCTCCTTTCGTATGCCGTACACAATGTGGTTGCCCTCGGCATACTTCTCCAGAAAATACCCTATCGCCGCAACATCGTCCTGCAGATCCGCGTCTATCGACACGGTGCAGTCCGAAATGGTACGCGCCTGCATCAGCCCGGAGAAGAGCGCGTTCTGATGCCCGGCGTTTCCCGCCAGCTTCAACCCCTTCACACGCTTGTCCGCCGCCGCATACTCCACTATCAGCCGCCACGTACCATCCTGCGACCCATCGTCCACAAACAGCACAAAACTGCCCTCCGACACCGCTTCCCGCGATATTAGCGCGTCAAGCTGCCCCAGCAACGCCTCCCGCGCCGCCGGCAACACTTCCTCTTCATTATAACACGGCACCACAATGCCCATCACAGGTCGAGACACCATACACCAGTTCCTTTCGCCCAATCTCTTGCACGTTCCTCACTTCTTGCGGCTGCGCATCAGCCTGAAGTACGACTGCATCAGGTCGGCGCACCGCGCCTCGAGTATGCCCTCCGTAACCTCGGCGGCGTGGTTGAACCCGGGGTGGTTCAGCAGGTTCAGCACAGAACCCGCGCAGCCCGCCTTCCGGTTCCGCGCGCCAAAGACCACCCTGCTCACACGCGCCTGCAAGATCGCCCCGGCGCACATGGGGCATGGCTCCACAGTCACAAATAGGGTGCAGCCCTCCAGCCGCCAATCCCCCACGGCCGCGCACGCCCCGGCGATAGCCGCTATCTCCGCGTGCGCCAACGCGCTCCTGCCGCCGTTGCGGGCGTTGTACCCCTGCCCCACAATCTCGCCGCCCCGCTCTATAACACAGCCTATCGGCACTTCGTCCCGCAAAAGAGCCAACACGGCCTGCTTGTACGCCAGCTCCATATAAAACTCATAATTCACAGCCCATCCCTCATATGTTGTTGCGTTTTTCTCAACCGCATGGTAATATACTATAAAGCAATTGTCAAGCAGGAAACGTCAATCAAATCTATAGAAATGAGGAACCGTGGATGGAAAAGCTCTTTAATATCGTAAAGAGAGGTTACGACCAGGACGAAGTGGACCAATATTTGGCCGAGCTGGAAGAAACCGTCAAGAGTTACAAGGAAAAGGACAACAGCATCAAGAACGCCATCATAAACGCGCAGATCTCCGCCGACAACATCATCAAAAACGCCGAGATCGAAGCAGACCGCATCAAGAAACGCGCCGTCAGGCTGTTGGACGACATCCAGGCTTCCATAAACAACCAGAAGCAAATGACGCGCGACTTCCAAGACGAATACAGCAAGCTGCTGAACAAGTACATGCACAACATAAGCGAGACCGATTCCAACAAGATCATGGGCTGCATAACCGAGCTGGAGGAATACCTCAAGACCATGCAGCAGTCCCACAACTCTGCCGCGCCCGACATCACCCACCCTGGCAACCTGCCCAAACTCGTGGCCGGCTCCCCCATCCCGGCAACCGCGCCCGACCCCGCACCAGCACACCCGGCCGCAATGCCGGCCGCCGCGCCGCCAAGCGCAGACACCACCAACGACACCGTGGCTCAAGTCGCGGAACTGCTTGCGAAGAATAACGACAGTAACTAGGGCGTGTTTGAAAACCCCATTCCGACGTATTTTCGGTGCTTTTTCCGCCATACGTCGTCAGCGTCAAACTTGCGAACCACTGCGGGTTCGCGGCGTTT
>WRAA01000052.1 GCA_009780445.1 Defluviitaleaceae bacterium | reverse complement strand
ATCGCGCGGATAGGGGTGTTCACAGCCTTCGCCGTGATGCTCAGCTTCCTGGAGCGTATGTTGCCCGCGCCCGTGCCGGTGCCGGGCATCAAACTTGGCCTGGCGAACATCGTCGTCATCATCTTCCTGTACCGCTACGGCATTGCCGACGCGGCAAGGATCCAGATCCTGCGCATACTGCTCTTCTCCGCCATGTTCGGCGGCGTGGGAAGCGCGATGTTCAGCCTTGCCGGCGGCGCGCTCAGCCTTATCGTTATGGCGGCGTTCAAGAAGGCCGGCGTGTTTGGCGTGATCGGGGTCGGCGTAGCGGGCGGGGTGTTCCACAATATCGGCCAGATCGGCATGGCGGCCGCCATTGTGCAAAGCCCCGCTCTGTTCGCCTATCTGCCCGTGCTGATATTCTCCGGGCAGGTCACGGGCGTTCTCACCGGGCTGGCCGCCTTCCTTACCTTGTCGCGCCTGCAACGGGCTAAGGTTTAGGAATCTGCGGTTCTCACCGCCCGCGTGTGTGCATAGAATCTGTAATATGCACATGAGAGGGGTGGGCGGCATAGGGAAGATCGAACGGTATCTACGAATGATTTCGCAAGGCATCGCGCTGTCGTTGGTTGCTCTGGCTGTGCTGTTCGGGCTTAACGACAGCGCGTTTGTTGACCGGTTCATCATAAGACAGGCCGTGCCGGGCTACAACAACCGCGAAGCAATGCAGGGTATGCTGCGCTTTGTGGACGCGCGCTCCTTCCTTGGCATACACGACGACACCGCCATACCCGCGATAGGCCGGCTTCTGCGGCCGGACGATCTGCACATCACGGGGGGCGAAGCGATAACGATACTCGGCGCGGCCGACGTGATATTTCAGTATGCATCCGAGTCCTACCTGGGTGTTGGCGGGCATTTTGCCGGCACGTTCTACACCCTTGACGATATCGCCATCTTCCGCGACTTCAACCGCTTGCGCAACAGCTTTTACATAGTGGACAGGCGTACAAACATGACGCCGGACCTCTTTAACGTAGACGCGTTCATGTCGCACGATCTGCGTTTTTCCCGCGATGTGGACGGGCCGCGGGTGCTGATATTTCATACGCACTCGCAGGAGATGTTCGCCGATTCCCGCGGGATGGGCGAAGGCATCATGGCCGTGGGCGCGCGTTTGGCGCAGATGCTGGAGCATCGGCACGGCATCCCCGCTCTGCACATCACCGAGAGCTTCGACATAGTGGACGGGCAGTCCAACATCATGGGGGCATACGAGCGCATGGAGCCGCGCATCCGCCAAGTCTTGGCCGACAACCCTTCCATAGAAGTCGTGATCGACCTGCATCGCGACGGCGTGCCGGAGAACGTCCGCCTGGTAACGGACATCAACGGCCGCCCCACTGCGCAGATAATGTTCTTCAACGGCCTGTCAAGGGTCTACCGCGACGGCGTGCTGACCAACATCTACAGCCTGCCGAACCCCTACCTCGACACCAACCTGGCCTTCAGCTTCCAGATGCAGCTGGCCGCAAACGCCATGTTCCCCGGAATAACGCGCAAGATCTACCTCAACGCCTTCCGCTATTCCCTGCACATGAAACCGCGCTCCCTGCTGATAGAGCTGGGAGCGCAGACAAACACGCTACAAGAGGCATTAAACGCCGTGGAGCCGCTTTCCGACATGCTGGCGGCGGTGCTGCTGGGTCAGGACTAAACGTTGAAGCGGAACAGGATGACATCGCCGTCCTTGATAACATACTCCTTGCCCTCCAGCCGCACCAGACCCTTTTCCTTTGCGGCGTTGTAAGTACCGGAGGCCATCAAGTCATCGTAGCCCACTGTTTCCGCGCGTATGAAGCCGCGTTCTATGTCGCTGTGGATCTTGCCCGCGGCGTGTACGGCCTTGGTGCCCTTGGTGATCGTCCACGCGCGGACCTCCTTGGGACCCGCCGTGAGGAAGCTTATCAGCCCCAGCATCTCATAGCTGGCGGCAATAAGCCTGTTAAGCCCGCTTTCGGCCATGCCAAGCTCCGCCATAAACATCCCGCGCTCCTCGTCCTCCAGCTGTGCCATCTCGCTCTCGATCTTCGCGCACACCACAAACAGCGGCGAGCCCTGCTCCAACGCATAACCGCGCAGTGCCTTGGCGTGTGCGCCCTCCGCTTCCGCGCCCGCCTCGGCCTCGTCCACGTTGGCGGCGTACAGCACGGGCTTGTTCGTAAGCAAGCCCATCTCCCGCGTTACGGCGGCTTCGTCCTCGTCTGTCTCTACGCTCTTGGCCATGCGGCCTTCCTCCAGCGCGGCCTTCAAACGCTCCAGCAACGCCAGTTCCTTGCCCAGTGTCTTATCGGCCTTGGCGGCCTTCGACACCCGCGTGATACGCTTCTCCACGGCCTCCAGATCCGCGAAGATAAGCTCCAGGTCTATGGTCTCGATGTCGCGCAGGGGATCCACCCCCGCGTCCACATGCATGACGTTATCATCTTCGAAACAGCGCACCACATGTACCAAGGCGTCCACGCCGCGCAACTGCTCCAGGAACTTGTTGCCCAGCCCCTGCCCGCTGCCGGATCCCTTCACAAGCCCGGCGATATCCACAAACTCGATCGTCGCCGTGGTGAGCTTCTTTGCGCTGTGCATCTTCTCCAGCACGCCAAGCCGTGCGTCCGGCACGCCGGCAACACCCACGTTGGACTCCGTAGTGGTGAAGGGGTAGTTGCTGGTTTCAGCGTCCGACTTTGTAAGCGAGTTAAACAGAGTGCTCTTGCCCACATTGGGCAGACCGATTATTCCAAGCTTCATTATGTGTTCCTTTCCGGCAATACTTCTCTAGTTCGGCATCAGCTCGTTGTGTGTTACGACCCATCTGCCGTGTTCATCCTGCTCCGCGTAGACCCTGTATGTCAGGAAGTGGCCGCCCAGCGGGTCGAAGTGATCGGCCTGCCAGGTTTCGCGCACGATTGCGTACATGCGGTTGTTCAAGATGGTTCCCGCGAGAATCTGGGCGTTGTGGATGGCTTCGCCGGCGAAGGCCTGGCCGTAGATGTCCGCGAAGTCTGCCGGCACGGCGAACACCCTCTCGTCGAACGTTCCAAGCCCCGCCCGGCCAATCTCTCCCGACTTAAACCTAAGACGCGCCTCGAACTGGTCGATAATATCCGCGAAGAAGCTTTCGCTGAACAGGTTGGGAGAATGGGACAGCGCGGACATGTCCAGAATATGGACATGCGGCTCGCCAACCAGCTCCACAGACTCAATAACGAGCCGCACCTGCGACGGCAGAACGTTCCCGCTTACGTCGGAAAGGTCGAACACGATGTCGGATCCGCGCCTGTCGTGGCGCGGCCGGCCTTCGAAGCGGATCGAGCCTATTGGCGTGTCCAGCATGAGGTAGGCATTCGCGATGGTCTCTATGCGGTTGAAGTAGGGGTCTATGGCGTTGCGGCGGAAGAAGGCGTTCATCAGCGCGAATTCTGTACCGAAGTTGCCGCGGTACTCTTCGGCGAAGGCCAGGAAATCCTCCGGGTCGTAGGGCGCGGGAATGCGCTGATCCTGCGTGTTCAGCACCAGTATGAATGTGTTGCTGCGCAGATTGTGCGCCATACCTTCGATAAAGAGGTTGATGCCCGGCGACAGCGGAATAACCGTCGGCGGTTCTCCGCGCGTCAAGAGCTGCGGCACAGAAAGCTCCACATCCAGCACATGCCGCCTGTCAAGCCCATCCAGGCGAAGCTCTATGGGCTGCGCAAGGTTTCGCAGAGGCGGCGCGCTAAGCGTACCCAAAATCAAGTTGCCGCCGTCAAAGGCCGCGAAAGTTTCGTAGATCGGGCGCACGATGCCGAAGCCTTCGCGTAAACTAAGGCTCGGGCCGAAGCCGTAGGTCGCCTGTGGGTCGGCCACGGGCAGGTTGTTGACTATCGAGTACGAAAAGTAGGTCGATGCCGGCGAGAATGTGCTGTCGTTAAGGAACAGGCCGATCGCGCCGCCGCCCTCGTCCAGATGCTTGCGGGCGCCGACATAAAGCGTCATGGGGTACGCCACACGCCGGGAGAACATAAAGTCGATGTTGGCGTAGTCGCCCGTTGTTGTGTCGGCGACGGTCAGCGTAAATGCTGTGATACCCTCCGACAGAGCCTGCATACGCACGGTGTTCACGGGTGCCGCAAGATCCAGCGAACGAAGGTTCATCAGCCGCCGCGTTCCGTCCGGCTCGTGGATGAAGAAGTTTAAACGGGACTGATCAACAGGGTGCAGGAAGTTAAACGCGCTCTCCTTTGAATCGAAGATGGCCGAAATAAGGGTGATCTGCCCGTCGCCAAGGCTGATGTGCCCGTTGTCGATAAAGATCTGGTGCGCGCTGTTGACATGCCCTGCCGGCGCTTGCAGGAAGATGCCGCCGTCGCGCACAAAGTTGCGCCGTCTGGCCTCTTCGCCGAACAAGATGGTATAGGCCATCAGCGACGTAGCCAGTATCAACAGCACCACCGCCGCAATGACGGCATACATATACTTCGTGGGTGCGCCGATAACGGCGTTCACGATCTTATTCTGAACCCGGTGCCGCCTGCTTACAGTCTCCACAACGGCCTTTGCCACGATGGCGACTTCGCTGTCCTCGTAGGCCGAGGCGGGGCGCGACAGGGACAGGGTGTCCTTGCTAAGCTCCAGCGTGTCCTCGTTGAAGTCGATCTCCGCTTCCTTTGCCAGAGCCTCGTTTATCATTGCGTCCAGCATGTCCGTTTCAGACGCGCCGCCGCTAATCTCCGGCGGAGTGCTTGCAAAGAACTGCGACGCTATGTCGTTCTGAATGTCCATGTCGTCCGGAACCTTGAAGTCGTCGTCATCATCCGCGAAGCTGCTTACGCCCGCTCCCGGCGCCTCCGTCAGCCCCAGCATTTCAGACAGATCAAGGCCGTCCAGCGGGTCCGGATCCGCCGCCGCGCTTGGCGCTTGCGCCAAAGCTGCCGGCTGTGTTATCTCCGCGGGTTCCTCCGGCTCTTCTTCGCCGCTTAGCTGGCTGGAGAGCGCGCTAAGGTCTATGTCGAAGTCCTCCTGCTCAAGGTCGTCCAGGTTGAAGTCGTCCATGCTGAAGTTTGACAGGTCTATACCGTCAAGGTCTATGCCGTCAAGGTCAAGATCTCCAAAATCCGGATCTTCCGGCTCCTTCCCGCCTTTGCTGCTGATATCTTCATCCATAGCTTAGCACCTGCCCGTTTCCTTGAAAGTTGGTAGAGCTTCTTAGTTCTTGAAAGTTACGATACGGCGCGGCGCGCGGGCTTCAGTGCCCAGGCCGATATAGCCACGAACACACAGGACAGCCCCATGTTTATCACAATGTTCACGAGCCAGAGCGGCGCGGCGGAGGTCAGGCGCACTTCCGTAAAGCGGAAGATAAATACGGCCAGGAACGACTCCAGAGACGACGCGCCCGTCTGCGCATCCTGCAAGGACATAAAACCCGCAAGCGGATTAAACGACATCAGCCACGTGAAGATTTCGCGCCACTGGGTGGACAGCACAAAGGGCACAAACCCGCCGCTAAGGTGCATACGGCTGTCGTGCGAAGCGGCCAGCACATAGAAGGTGATGCCCGCCGCCGAAATGGTTCCCGCCAGCAACGCCAGCACCACGAAGTAGCTGGCCACATAGGCGATCATGGTGCGCCTAAACAGCACCGAACACAGGATCGACACACTGCCGACCATCGTAGCAGTAACCAGCATAAACACGGTGAGAGCCATTATGTTCAACGCGGACACCGCGCCGAAGTACACAAACACGCCAAAGACCGGCACGCCGGCCAGGATCATCAGCAAGACCAGCATCAACGCGCTCAGCAGCTTCCCCGTAACAATGGTGAGAGCCGACATCTTCGTCACCAGCATAAGATCCAGGGTTTGGCGTTCCCTCTCCCCGTTTATCTGCCCCGCCGTAATGGCCGGCACAAGCAGGAGTATCAGCCCCAGCTGTATGCCGGACAACAGGTTGTACACCGTGATCGCGCTCTGCGGGTTAAAGCCGTGTACAAAGTCGATGCGGATCACCACGAACAGCAGCAAGGCGGCAATGGCCAGCAACGCGCCCACGTAGATGCTCACGGCGAAGAACGTGCGCCAGCTGCGCAAAGCCGTTATGATCTCGCGCCTAAATACCGGGTTCAGATTGTTGTTCATCCGCATGGCCTCCTTCGCCGGAAAAACTTGTCAGCTGCATGTATACGTCCTCGAGGCTGCCCTGCTTCTCCGACACAGCCGTGATGCCGATGCCCTGCGCCGTCACCGCGGCGATAAGCCCGGCCAAGGCCGTGTCGTCCCCCGCAAAGGAGAACTCGATGCCGCCGGAGGCCAAGGCGGGTTCGCCGGCTTCGGGCAAGCTTCGCAGGAAGTTTATCAAGGCGTCGGGTTCGCCCAGCGGGCGCATTTGCAGGATACGCGCGGACTGCAAGTTGCGCAGGATGTCCTCCACATTGCCCGCGGCCACTATCTTGCCGCGGGATATCACGCCGATGTCCGTACACATCTCCGAAAGCTCCGGCAGAATGTGCGACGACACTATCACCGTCTTGCCGGTGCCGCTAAGCCGCCGCAGAACGGCCTTCATCTCCACGCGCGAGCGCGGGTCAAGCCCGGAGGCGGGTTCGTCCAGCACCAGTATGTCCGGGTCGTGTACAAGGCTTCGGGCCAGGCACAGCCGCTGTTTCATGCCGCGCGAGAGCGAGTCCACATAGGCGTCATACTTATCGGAAAGGTTCACGGTCTCCAGCAGTTCGTGTATGATGCCTCTGCGTTTGGCGTAGGGGATGTAGTAGGTTCCGGCGTAGAAGTCCATGTATTCGTTGACCTTTAAGTTGTCGTACACGCCGAAGAAGTCGGGCATGTAGCCGATCTTTTCGGCGCATGTCCTGTCCGTCAGCCCTTCGCCGTTGAGGCGCACCCCGCCGGATGTGGGCGCGATCAGGCCGGTGATGATCTTGATGGCCGTGGTCTTTCCCGCTCCGTTGGGGCCGACAAAGCCGAAGATGCTGCGCGGCGCAACACAAAGGTTCACCCCGTCCAGCGCGGTAGTCCGTCCAAATTTTTTCACAAGATCCACAAGTTCCAGCATCATCTGCCCCCCGCCAAGCTTATTCCGGGCGAACTAAACCAGCTGTGCGCACCAAATTCGGCACGCAGACGCAGTTCGCCGTTATAAATAAAATGCGCGATATCGTCGGAATATTCCGTGCGGCGTATATTCTCCCACACGCCGGAATAGCGGTTGTAGATGGTCTTGCTGACGCCCGCCGCGGGGGAATCCCACGAAACACGCATCGAGCTGACGTCGGCCTCGATACTGTAGATAAACTCGATAAAGCCGGCGTCCGGCACGCTGAACTCCGACATAGCGGGGGAGTAGTGGAAGTCCGTATCCGTCTCTATCGCGCTGAACCTTAGAATTCCCGCGGGGATGTCGAACCGGCGGCTCGCGCCCAGATCCACATACGCGCCCGTCGTCAGCAAGTTGGTGTGCAGGGACACAGCGGGAACCCCGCCCACGCGTATGTCCATGCCAGTCACATCGTCGAAGTTGTAGGCCATCAGGGTCACGCTGATGGGGCTGCCGTATTCATGCCGTATTACCGGGCGCGGGTCTGCCTCCCGGTGGGGCGATTCATCATCCGAAACGTAGCTGCCATCGGGCGCGACCCGCCTTGGCTCCGGCACCCAAGTTACCGGTGACGGCGGCGAAATAACAGTAACACCGCCACGGCCGAAACCGCTTACGCCGCCGGCGTAGAACCCGCCCGTGTGCGAGAACATGTTCTGCATAACTCCGCGCCGGAAGCTAAGGTCGCGGCCTTCCTCCGGCGAAAGGTTCTGCCCAAGGCCGCGGAAGGGGAACACCGCCTCCGCAATGTTCCACGGCGAAAACTGCGTGGAATCGTTCAGATCCTTGCTTACGCGCAGGGTGCCGCCGCTTTCCAGAAAGTCGTGATGCTCCAAGGTGTTCCCGATGATAATAACAAGGTCGTGAAGGTCCATACCCGTATTATTGTAAAGATCGCCCACAAGCATACTTCCCTCGAAGGTAAATTCGCCCGCAAGCGTCCCGTCAAGCTCCACATGTGTATTGCGCGAAAAATGGCCCGCGCTCCAGCTTGCACGGTTCAGAAATGTTATCCGCGCCGGTTCATCCGCGCCCGCCTGCGCCACAAGGATCTCGGCCTCGTCCCTCTCGGTGATTCTCGCGGAGGATGACGACACATGCCTTCCCATCCTGCCGGCCAGCAAGTTGCCGAACACGCCGGGCATCTGCGGCATGGCCAGTGGCATCCAGCCCAACATCCCCTCGAAGCGCACCTGTTCCCCCGGCGCAAGCGTAACGGCCACATCCCCGCCGACCGGGGAGTGTACCCCCGTGAAGGACTCCGCCGCGGCGGACAAACCGCCGTTGCCCAGGCTAAGCCGCGTGATAGTGCTGGTTATGGGCTGTTGGTAGCCGGAGCCGAAGCCGATCACCGCCACAACCGCCGTAACGCCCAGAGCCATAGCCGGAATGATGTAGATTGCGGCCTCGCGCCTGTCGCGCTTCTTCAGCGCGAAGTACAGCACGGAAGCAATGGCCAGCGCGTACAGCCCCACCAGCACGAGAATCACCGCCAGCGAAAAATCGTTAAATGACGGCAGATTGCCCGTCATCATCAGTATGCCCTGGTTCCGGAACCTGTCGTAGAACTCGCGGTCGATGTTGATTGCCCTGCTGTAGGTCGCGGAAAGGAAGGCTTCCGCACCCTCCACGGCCATAAGCGCGTCGTCCGTAAGCGCGAATTGGTGCGTGATGACCGTGCCGCCGCCGGTTGGCGTCACCTCGGTAAGCTCCCGCACTTCCTGCGCGTCCGCGGGGCGGCGTATCTCCGGGTGGTCCCACGCGTGCGCGCCCTTCACAAGAGTTCCCCCGGCGTATACCCATTCGGCAAGAACGCCGGCCTGCGCCTCGCTAAGGCGTGATATGTCAAAACTGTCGATAAACAGTATCTCGAAATTGCTGATGGCGCGGATGTCACTTGGAAACCGCTCTTCGTTCAGAAGCACCAGCCGCTCGTTAATAATGCGCGTACTGCCGCCGAATCTGAACGCGTCGTAGTCCAGCACAAGCCAGCGCAGCCGCCCCGCGCCCCGCGTATCGTCCGTGAGTATTCCGGCCAGCACGGAGTTGTTGTCTATGGCGGAGGCAAACATGGTGCGCGACGCAAGAACCCGCCCCGCCCCGTCCGCCACTACGGCGCGGTGTGTGCGGCGCAGTACGTTCAGCGGTATCATTATTTCAACATCCCGCGCGGACAAACCGGGCAGGAATATTTCGTCGGAGTAGATAACAAAGTTTCGTTCTGACGGAACTGTCGCTGTGTCCACCATTATGCGCAGCGTTCCCGCAAAGTCGCCCTCGCCCTCATTTGCAAGCCGCACCCAAAATGGCGTATAGCCGGACGTTCTGTGCATCCGGCCATAACCTATCTGAGCGTCCTCGATTGTAACCCGGCCCGGTTCCGCCGCAAATAATGGCGCCAGCATCCCCATCACCATCACCAACGCGATAAAAATGGCTATCACCGCGGCTACAATACGCTTGACCTCCATTTTAGGCTTCTTCTGCTTCATGCGAACTGCCTCCGTTTCTATAGACCTCTTGCGGAATTATCGAACGACGTATTTGCGGTAAATTTTCCGCAATGTGTCGTCACTTCCTCCTAGCGAACCACAAGGGTTCGCGTCGTCGTCAGTTCCTAACCTTGCGAAAAATTTCCTCGCAAATCCGTCATTCGCTAATTCCGCAAGAGGTCTAATGAGTACATCACTCCCATTTTACCAATATCAAGTAAGAGTGTCAAGCAAGTTTCCGTTTATCCTTTCAAAACTTTAGGGCGCAGACGCAAAAGACCTCCCACGGCTGATGCACTTGCGGAGGTCTCTTACTTGACAAATATATTACACGGCAGTTACTGCATAGGCCGCATGGTGGGAAAAAGCAGAACGTCGCGGATGGACGGCGAGTTCGTAAGCAGCATAACAAGCCTGTCCACACCAAGCCCCATGCCCCCCGTGGGCGGCATACCGTATTCCAGCGCAAGGAGGAAGTCCTCGTCAAGAGTGTTGGCCTCCGCGTCGCCGGCGGCGCGAAGGGCTTCCTGTTGCTCGAAGCGTCTGCGCTGATCCAGCGGGTCGTTAAGCTCTGAATATGCGTTGGCGAACTCGCGCCCCGTGATAACAGCTCGAAGCGTTCGGTCAGCTCCGGGTTGTCCGGCTTGCGCTTTGTCAGCGGCGATATCTCCACGGGGTGGTCTGTGATGAAGGTGGGCTGCACGAGATTGGCCTCGGCGAACTTCTCGAAGAGAAGGTTCAGTATGTCGCCCTTGCCGTGACGCGCTTCACAGCTTACGCCGTGGGTCTTGGCAAGTGTCAGCGCGTCTTGCAGGGTGTGTACGGCGTCCCAGTCGATCCCCGCGTACTTCATCAGAGACT
>WRAA01000051.1 GCA_009780445.1 Defluviitaleaceae bacterium | reverse complement strand
CTTTATAGCCATTCAACTTGAAAACACTCCAATCAAACTTGTCTTTTTGCGCAATTGCGTCGTCATTTTTTTCCTGCGCTGACGCTCCGGATGCTGGACGTGTGCCAACGGCACACAGCATTCTAGCGTACCCTGCGGGTACGCGTCGTCCCTCATTCCTAGCACTTGCGCAAAAATCCTGCGTTTGCTTGGAGTGTTTTCAAGTCGAATGGCTATAATTCGGCACGATACGCCGTATGGCCTCGCGCAGTTCGTTTTGCCCGTGGCCTACCGCGCCGCGCAGCAGTTCCAGGTCGGCACGGAGCTGCTTGCTGTCGTGTTCGCTGGGCTTTGTTACGAAGATCTTCTTGTGGCATGTCATCTGCATCCCGGCCTGTTCTTCGTCGGTGAACAGCTCTTCGGTGAGCTTTTCGCCCGCCCGCAGGCCGGTGTATTCGATGGAGATGTCGCGCCCAAGGCGCAGGCCGGACAGCCTGACGAAGTTGCGCGCAAGATCGTCGATACGCACAGGCTTGCCCATGTCCAGCACAAATATGCGCCCGGTCTTGCCAAGCCCCGCGGCCTGTAGCACAAGCCCCACGGCCTCGGGTATCGTCATGAAGTACCGCTCGATGTCCGGGTGCGTGACGGTTATCGGGCCGCCAAGGTCGATCTGTTCGCGGAACAGCGGCAGGATGCTGCCCTTGCTGCCCAGCACATTGCCGAAGCGCACCGCCATAAACTTAGTGTTCGACACCCGCGCCATGTCCTGCATCATTATCTCGGTGATGCGCTTTGTCGCGCCCATAACACTGGTGGGGTTCACGGCCTTGTCGGTGGAAAGCAGGACGAACTTCTGCGCGCCGAAGCGGTGTGCGGCCTCCAGCACGTTCGCCGCGCCGAATACGTTGTTCTTCACGGCTTCGCCGGGGTTCTCCTCCATAAGGGGGCCGTGCTTGTGCGCCGCGGCGTGGAAGATCACCTGCGGCCTGTACTCGGTGAACACTTGGTCCAGCCGCGGGATGTCCTGCACAGAGCCGATGCGTATGCTGCACCGCAGTTTATCGCCGTAGGCACGTACAAGTTCGTGTTTCAGCATGTATGCGTCGTGTTCATAGTTATCAAAGATTATGAGATGCTCCGGCGCGAAGGCCGATATCTGGCGGCACAGCTCGGAGCCGATGGACCCGCCGCCGCCCGTCACCATCACAACGCGCCCCGCAAGATAGTCGCGGATGTTCTTTACGTCCAGAGTGACTTCCTCGCGGAAGAGCAGGTCCGACACGTTCAGATCCCGCAGGGTCGGCGCACCCTTGCCGCCGGATACAATGCTGCCGTCCTCGCCAACTTCCGACATGGGCGGCAGAATCTTCACGGTGCATTCCGTCAGCGTACACTGGGAAACCAGCTTGCGAAGCCCGTCCTTGCTGTCCGGGTGCTTGGTGATGATGATTTCGTCCACGTGATACTTAGCGCAGAGTTCGGCGATGCGGTCTATCTGCGACAGCACGCGCACGCCCAACAAGTTGGTGTTGTTCTTGCCGTCGTCGTCGTCTACGATGATCACGGGGATCTTGTCGCGGATCTTCTGCGTGAGCATACCGCGCACCACGCCGTAACCCGCGAAACCTGCGCCCACCACCATCACGCGGCGCAGGCCGGCCTTGGACGACATAACATGCCCCATGTACACAAACAGCCGCTTGACCGCGCGGTAGCCGAAGCGCGAAAATGTGAACAGCACAAAGAACATCAGCCACGCCAGGAAGAACAGCCTGCGCGCGAAGATAACGTCGCGGTTCTCTTCCAGCACGGCGGAGTTGAAGGCGAATATCAGCAGGAAGATTAAAACGGAGGCCAGGAAGATCTTGAAGATCTCGTCGATGCTGGCGTACTTCCACAGATTGTTGTAGAGGCTAAACGCCCAGGATACAGCCAGACAGATAACCGCCGCCGCACCCGCAAGCACACCGAAAAGCACCCACGCGCCTTCGGGTGCGCCGATGGCGTGGCTGCCCGGCACCGTGCCCTCAAACCACAGAGACGTAGCCACGGCCAAGGACAGCACCACCATCACGCAGTCCGTCGCCATGTACAATATTATCTTTCCCAGCCTGTCACGCGTATAACGAAACATTATCAGACCTCTTCTGGAACCTGTACTCCAATTATGGAGTACAGGTTCTTATTCGTGTATCAGTCCGTAGCCCATTCCCAGCAGACCCCAGAACACGGGCGAAGTATTGACATTGCTGTCGGTGGACATGCCGGACACCATGAATATGAACACGGCCGACACCAAGCCTATGCGCATGAACAGCAGAGCATTATCCTGCGCCGTATCCGTGAAGATCCTGTGTACGGCGCGCAGGCCGAACAGGGCGATAAGCCCCGCGAGGATCAATGCGGACAGCATCCCCGTGTTCACGGCATACTGGAAGAATATGTTGTGCGGCTTGTCTACGATTATGGAAGGGTTGTCGAAGAACAGAGCCTTGCCCGGGATGTCGTGCTGCGGAAAGGCGAAGGCGAACGCGTCCGGCCCGTAGCCCAGGAGCGGCGCGGCCAGCATCACGGGTATGGTGCGGGACCATATGTATCCGCGGGAGCTGCCGAAGGTCTCGTGCCCCGCGAAACCAATCGCCGGCACGGGAACGTTTATGTCGATAAATTCGCCGGACGCGCCCATCACATAGAACCGACCCTCCGGCGTGACAAACAGGGGTATCGTAGACTGCCGCACAACCAGCACGATGACGCCGCCGCCCGAAAACGTGGACACATGGCCGATGTACGGCACGCTGAAGGTTTGCTCCCGAACGCCGTTGGTTTGCGTATCGGAGCCGTGTTGGATCTCGCCGTTAAAGCTTAGGTATGTGTCCGCACCGCCGCGGGAGTTCAATCGCAGATCTCCGTAGCGTGTTTCCACCGACACAAAGCCGTCGCCGATGGCGATATCGCGGAAGAAGTTGTATTGGATCGCCGTGCCTTGGCCGAACCTCTGCACCATCCGGATGATGTTGTAGTTCACCGTGGGGATGGCCGAAACGGCCGCCGCCGCCGCAAGAACCGCCGCAAGGCCGATAACCGCGCGTTTTGTGAAGCCCTTGCGCAGGAAGTACGCCGCCGTAAGCCCAAACGCCACCACCGCGCCCGCGCTAAACGCAAACAACGCGCCGCTGCTGCCGGAGCCGATCAAGGACGCAAGCATCACAGCCGCAAGCGCGGCCAAGGCGTAGCACCACACAGACCGCCGGCCAAACGCCGCCGCGCCGAACACGAACACGGGAATCATCATAGCCGCGAACGCCCCCAGGTAGTTGGGGTTGTAGAGGCTGGCATAGGCCATGGTGAACTCCGCAGTAAACGTGCCGCCCGGCTCGTAAAACTGCCCGAAGGCCAGCCGCGCCCCACCGGGCGTAAGGAAGAAGTCCCTGCCGGCCATCTGCCCGAGCGACAACACGCCGATCACCGCCGCCGAAACCGCCGCCACGGCCAGCATCAGCCGCGAGTGCGCACGGCAGAAGCTTACCGCCGCGAAGAACACAACAACGTAGGCGATCAGCACAGGCAGGCCTTCAAAACGGCTTGTCGCGCCTCGTAACACAATTTCGCGGTAGTCGCTGAATACCGCCGACAGCGCGTACAACACGCAGAGCAGCAAGGCCAGCTTTACGTGAAGCCCGGCCAGCACTCTGCCCTTGGGAAAGGCCGCAAGCGCGCGCAGATCAGTGAATACGCCGTTCTTGCCCGTATAGAACAGCAAGTAGACCGCAAGAGCCGCAATGGTGGACACTATCAGCACCGCGCTCTTGTTGTACACAAACACGTCCACCATCTGCGGGGGGAAGCCGAAGGCCTCCTGCTCCGCAGCGGGTACGCCGACGAGAGCCACCCGCACGATAAGCGGAACGATGCCCACGGCAATGGTGAGGTACACCAGTGATATCCAATCGTTCAGCGTAAATTTGTTCGTTTCACGCATGTACTTCCACCTCAAGGATCTCGCCGGAGCCGGCCACCTCTCCGGAGATAACCGCGCCGAGAACCCTGCCGCCCTCAACAGTTATGGACATGTCGATAACCTTGTCCGACGGCTGGAGGACGGGCAGGGCCACGCTTTGGCCGCGGAGGTAGGCCGACGCCAAGCCCACGGCCACGCTCCCGCTTCCGCACGCCATTTCATAGAAGGCCGTGCCGGCTGAGTTGATGAACACGCAGGGGTGGATCTTCACCATGTCCAGCACGCTTTCGCAGAACACCACGCCGCAGGCCGGCCTTTCGCCAAGGCCGTGCCTGTCCATAAGCTTTCGCGCCGCGTCCTTCAGCCGCTCCTTGTCCTCTTCGCTGTCCGCGTCCAGCCCTTTCAGATACTCTTCCGACTGCCGCTGGGCCACCACGAAGTGGCACATTCCGTCCATCTTCACGAAGTAGATCCCTTCGACAATACGCCGCACATTACCCATCAGGTCACTACGCACCGGGGCGGATGTCCAGGCCATACCGGCCTTGTTCACGCCGGCGCGGATCTCTTCGCCCGCGCCGGACACCCATATCTGTATCTCGCCGCGCATTCCGTCCAGATAGTGCCACGCCGCGGCGCGTGCCGCGTTGCCGCAGAATTCGCCGCCTGTCATAAAGAGCTGGGGCGCGCCGAATGCCGCGTTTACAAAGCCCACCTGCTCCACATCCGGGTGCTTGGCGAGTATCGCGTCCTGTATGGCGCGCCGCGCATCGGCATCATGCACAAGGCCTATCACAAGAGCCGTGACGTTTCCGCTTGGATCGAGTATCTTGTATCTGTAACCGGGCATCGTAATCACTCCGCATCAATTGGTTAGAGCTTATCAATGGCAATTATAACACAGCCATGCAATGTTTGCCAACCACAAATAGTACTAATGTTTTGCCCCCGTTGTGGCGAATAATAATTTGGCAGAAATTATCGTTACCATACTTATCACGACACCTGGGGAGAGACATCATGAAGATAGGGTATAACACGGCTGCGTTAAAGGCGCACGCGAGTTCGCGGCGCGCAGACACGCGTGTGGGCGTTTCCGCCCTGCGCCTAAGCACGGGGCGCAAGATCAACCGCTCGGCGGACGATCCGGCGGGCCACGCCATTTCCAACAGGCTGGCGATGCACGCGTCGGGCATAGAGGTTGCCGGCCGGAATTCGTCGAACGTGATATCAATGCTGAACACCGCGGACGGCGCACTGAACGAGATTCACGGCATGATAGGCCGCGTACACCAGCTTAGCGTGGCGGCCTCCAACGAGACCAATGTGCCGGAGGATCTTCAAAAGATCCAGGCCGAGATCGACATGGTGCTGGCGGAGATCGACCAAACCGCGTCCAACACGGAGTACAACGGCATACGCCTTATCGCCGGAGACGCCGGGCGCATCATGCTCACAGGCGGCACGCACATCGAGGTTGTGTCCCACGACGTGAGCCTGCCCTTCGGCACGCTAAGCTTCGAGCTTCTTGCCGCACCCACGCGCACCACCTTGATCACAGGCGCGGGCGGCACCCTGCCCGACGCGGATCTCGACGGGCGCAGCATCGTCATAAACAGCATACGCGTGCCGCTTAACGGCTACGACGACGAAGTGAGCCTGCGGCTGAAGCTTGCCGCCGCGCTTGACGCGTCGGACTTCGGCCTTGCGCCCGCCCCCGCCCCCAGCTTGTTCGGCGCGATCCGGGCGGTACACAGCGGTTCGCGGCATACGCTTGAAATATCGGGAGACCCGGACGTGCTGGCCGCACTTGGGCTGGACGGCACGCCCGTTATCGGAACCGACGCCGACGTGGGAAACTTCGGCGGCATATTACAGCCCGGCACGGCCTACACCGCCGACGGAAACCGCATCACCATTGTGGACGCCTACGGCGGCAGTGTGGTGCTGGCCTTGCGCGGCGACACCGCCCCGGGAATGATGGAGATAACCACCCGCCCCGGCCCGCTGGTTGCGCAGACGGGTACGGACGCAGACATACACATCCGCCTGGACATTCCGCGCGTAAGCACCAAGATGCTCGGGCTTGACCGCGCCAACGTGCAGACCCTGGCCGGAGCGCAGGAAACGCTGACGGCGGCGGCCGGCGCGATAAACATTTTGTCGGACGTTCGCGCCGGAGTTGGCGCACACACAAACCGTCTGGAATACGTGGTCACGTCGCTGGGCGGAGCTTTTGTGGACACCATGGACTCACTCTCGCGCATACGCGATGCCGACATGGCTCTGGAAATGGCGGAGTTCACCAAGGATCAAGTCATTTTCCAAGCCGGCATGGCCGTGCTGGCACAGGCCAACACCAGGCCGCAGCAGATCGTACAACTCTTGACCTAGCAAGGAGCCACCCCATGATCAACGCGAACACCATCACAGCCAGCCCCGCGCCGCTGCACGGATGGCAAGGCACCAGACGCCCGGCGTTTTCCCGCGGCGACATACTCACAGCGGTTATCACCGACATTAACAACGGCATATTCTCGCTGCAATCCCGCGAAGGCTTGGGCTTCACCGCCGACGCGTCGGTTGTGAGCGGAAGCGTGGGCGACGAGATTTCATTCGAAATTTTGGAGGGAAGGATGGATAACGGACGGCCAAACCTGGTTCTGAAACAGCTGCGGACACAACAGGGCGCACAGCTTGAGACCGTGCGCAGAGTGCAGTCTACCAAGGAACTGTTCCGCGCGAACGGACTGGCCGCCGACACCGACCCCTCCGTGTCTGAACAGGATGAACAGCTCGAGCGTATGCGTGCCGTAGCGGCGATACGCCGGCAGGTTGCGCAGGGGCGCAGCGTGGGTTCGCAGATTATCGGTACGCTGTCGGCGATGGGTCTTTCCATCGACAAGATCAGCTTCGGGATGCTCTCCGGCATCATTAACGACATGGGCATACACAACGCGCGTATGGTGGCGGACGCACAGGCGCAGGCCGCTGTGTCGGCCTACCAAGTGCGCGGCGGCGGGCAGTACTCCGCCCAAACGGAAGTTCTGCAAGCCCTTGCGCGCTACGGCGTACCCCTTACGGACGAAAACATACAGTCGGCGGTAAACGCGCTGGAGATGCTGGCCACATCCGGCGGCATCACGGCATACGGCAAGGCCTATCTTCTGCGCGAAGGCGCGGAGCTTACCGCGGCCAACATATATTCCGCCCGCGCCCTTGCAAGCTCCGGCGCGGCGGCCTTGACGGCGCACGAGCTTGCCGCGCTGTCCGGCGCGATAGACGACTTCTTCGCGCACTTGGGCATCGAGAACACGCCGGAGAACAAGTCTCTGGCGCAGTTCATGCTGCGCCACTCGCTGGACATCACTCCGCAGAACATGCAGAGGCTGGCCTTCCTAAATCACTTGCAGAACGCGTCGGCGCGTGCCGATGTGCTGGATGCTATGGCGCTGGGCATGTCTATCGGCAAGGATCCTCCGGCCGTGCCGCTTGACGCGGCAAAACCTTCGCCAGACGCGCCGGAGCTTCTCGAACACTACAAGACCCTAATCGCGAACTACCCCGACGTTTCCCACATATCCGACGAACACCTGGGCACCGCCCTTTCAGCCGTACAAAGCAAGGGCAAGACAACCACACTGGCCGCGGTGCAGCAGGTGGCCGCAAGCTTCGCCCACGGGTCGTACCACCTGCTGGACGGCCTTCCCGTCAGCGAAACGTCCAAGATAGACATTCCCGCAACACGGATCACGCTGGAAGAGATACGCCTCAAGCTTTCCTACGAAGCCGCCCGGGTCTTGGCCGCGAAGGGCATCCATATCGACACCGCCCCCCTTGGCGAAGCTCTGGAGAACGTGAAACAGGCGCGGCGCGAAGCCTTGCAGAGCAACTTCACCGTGTTTGCGCATAGGCCAAGCGAGGACGAACTCTCGCTGCTGGAGCGCACCGGCGAGGCTCTGCGTATCATCCGCCCGACCGGCCCGACTACCCTGGCGCATCTGGCGCTTCTGCGCGGCCGGCGCGACAGCACCATCAACGCCGTGCTGGCCTCCGTGAACCACGAACGCGCAAAGTCCGGCTACGACGAATTTATGACGGCCGTAAAACCGCAGCTGGGCGACAGCTTCGCGAAGGTGCGCGGGCAGTTCGCGCCGCTGCTGGAGGGTTTGGGCGTACAGCCCACGGCACACAACATAGCCGCCGCCGAAATACTCTCGAAGAACAACATCCCCGTCACGCCCGAGAAGATAGAGCATGTGCGCCTTGCGGAGTACGAAGTGTCCTATGTGGCGGAGAGACTGCACCCCGTGATAGCCGCGTCCATCATCCGCGAAGGGCTGAACCCGCTGGAGATGGCGATACGCGACGTTATAGCATACATCGACCGTTTCAACGGAGCCTACGGCGTAAGCGACGCCGACAGGATCGCCGCGTATATCGCGCAGATGGACCGCGACAAGAGCCTGTCTGCGCAGGAGCGCGAAAAACTTGTGGCATTCTACCGCGTGTTAAGCCGCGTGACCCGCGACGGCGCGGCCGCCCTTGGCGCGTTCTGCAAGAGCGGACACGAGCCTACCCTCGGCAACATGCTTTCCGCGGCGGAATACTACCGCCGCACAGGCGGGGGAGACCGAAGTTTTATGTCGCGCCACAGCGACCAAGGTTTGCTGGAGGACATCGTACACGGCGGCTCCACCATACGCTCCGCCCTGCAATCGGCGGCACCCGTGAGGGATTCCGCAAGCTTTGCCGCGCGTGAACTTGTGCCGCAGCTGCCGCCCAAGAACCTTGCCGAACTGCTGGCGCGCGCGGAACAGGCGAACTCCCTCGACGACACACTCTCGCAGGTGAAGGACGGCACGCCCAAGGACGTAACGGCCCAGGACTCCGCGCTCAAACATGCGCAGGAACAGGCAGAGGCCCGCTTTGCGCAAATGTTCTCCGCACAGCCCAAGCTGATCAACTGGCTGCAACAGCACGGCATCGCCGCCACGCCTACCACCATGGCCGCAATGTCCGCCCTTGTGGCCGACCAACACTACATCGGCAACGAGCTGGACAAAGTACGCCGCCGCCTGCACGACGCGGTGAACAAGCCCGATTCCTCCGGCGCGGCGCGCGCGAACAACGCTTCAACGGAAGCCGCGGCCACACTGGAGACGGCTCTGGACAACTCGAAGATAGACGACATCGCCGCATACTCGCCGGGGGCAATGTCCACCGCGCTGGAACCGTTTAACGAGCTGAGCCTTCTGCGCGGCGCAATACGCATTAAGAGCGCGGCGGCGAACCTGCAGTCCGGCGCGGACTACACCTTCCCCGTAAAGCTGCACGACCGCATAGCAAGCCTTAACATGTACGTCATGAACTCCCGCGGGCTGTCCGGACCGGGCGAAAGCCGCGCCCTGCTGGCCCTCAACACCGGCAACCTGGGCAACGTAATGGCCTATGTTACGGCGGAGGAAGGCCGCGTGACCATCGAGATATCCGGGAGCGACCCGGACGCCCTGCGCACTCTGGAGGCACACGCGGAGGGTCTCGCGCCGTTGCTCTCCGCCGCGCTGGAACAGGCGGGCTTTGCCGCCCACGAACTGTCCGTCAGCTTTTCCCACGAACAGCGCGTGAGCTACCCCTCCCTCGAAGAGGATATGTCGCCGCGCGTGAACCTTCCCGGCTACAGCACAGGATGGAGGGCATAACATGGACAACATCAGCCACGCCACCGACAACCACGCCAAACTGCTGGCAATAGCCTCCTCCTTCGCCAAGTTTGTGGACAATACCGACAAAACCGTCGCAAACACGCACACCGCAGCACGTTTTGCAACGCCGGCGGCACCGCTTCCGGCCGCGCCAACGCCAACTAGGGCAAGACCAAGGAGCCAATCATGACACTCGACATCGCCGGATACACCGCGCGTATCTCCAACGCGTCACAGGTACAGCTCTGCGTGATAACCTATGAGATCCTGCTGGAATGTGTGGACTTCGCGCTGGAACACGAAACCGCGGATCAGCAGTATCTTTCCGCCGTGGAGAAGGCGCGCAGGGCGTTGCAGGCCCTGATGTCGTCCTTGGACACCTCCAACGAGATCGCCCGGCAGCTCTTCCCGCTGTATATCTACGCCGACAGGCTGCTTGTGCAGGCCTATTTCGCGGCCAACTTGCAAAGCCTGCGCGAAGCCCGCGGCATACTGCGCCCGCTGATGCTGGCCTACCGCGAGGCCGAGGCCGCCGACGTGCCGGAGAATACGCGCCAAGCCGTGATGAAACCCGGCCAGCAGCTCTACGCCGGCCTGACATACACCGGCGGCAAGCTTGACGAATACGTAGACCGGGACATTCACCGCGGATTTAGGGCATAGAGGCTCTTAGGAGGGCTTGAGATGAGCGATTGCATATTCTGCCGCATAACGGCGAAGGAAGTTCCGAGCAACATTATCTACGAGGACGATCAAGTTCTGGTTCTGCTGGATCAGTTTCCGGCAAGCCGTGGACACACCCTTGTGATACCGAAGGCGCACTGCGAAAACATATTCGACATACCGGAGGACACGGCGGCGCACCTTCAACGTATCGTAGTGCGCACCGCCAAGGTTCTGCGCGGTATGCTCGGCGCACCCGACATTAACGTTCTGCAAAACAACGGCGGCGCGGCCGGACAGACGGTGTTCCACTATCATGTACACCTGATTCCGCGCTGTGAAGGCGACGACGTGAACATCGGCTGGAAGGTCAACCGGCAGGGAGACGCCGAACTTGCCGCTTATGCGCATAGTCTCCGAAACGCCTTCTCAGTGTAAATGATTCTTGCTGTAAATAATTCTGTACGGCAAATTTGCCAAAAATCTGCTTGACACAAAACTGACT
>WRAA01000050.1 GCA_009780445.1 Defluviitaleaceae bacterium | reverse complement strand
GCGGCGGAGGCGGCTCTTGCGGAGTACGCGCTGACGCTTGGGCAGAACAGGAGCCATCTGGAGCCGCTGTTCGCGCGGCTGTACACCCTGCCGGCGGACAACGGGCGTATGCGCATGACGACGGTGCATCTCAACGACGGGCGCGTAATGCAGTTTACGAAGGGCGCGCCGGAGCAGGTGCTGGCGTTGTGTACGCACATCCTCACAGACGGCGAAGAGTTCGAGCTTACCGACGAGGACGCAGAGAACCTTCTCACCCGAATACAGCTGATGGCCGGGCAGGGCAAGAGCGTTTTGGCCGCGGCGTTTAAGGAATATGCCTACGAGTTCCCCGAGGAGATCGAGGCCGCTCTCGAATCCGGCGCGGACGCGCTGGAGTGCGACATGACATTCATCGGCATTGCCGGCATGACCAACGCCGTGCGGCCGGAAGCCGCCGCCGCCATAGCCGCGTGCAAGGCCGCCGGCATAACGCCCGTGATGATCACCGGCGAACACAAGGACACCGCCGTGGCCATCGCCCGGCAGCTGGAACTTGTGTCGGACGCTAGCCAGGCCATGACAGGCGGCGAAATATCCGCCATAGACCGGCTTGAATACGAAGAGCGGCTGGAGTCCATCGGAGTATACGCGCGGGTTGCGCCGGGCGGCAAGGCCGGCATCGTCGGCGCGTGGCGACGTAAGGGTTATGTCTGCGCCGTAACGGGCATCGGCGTTCACGACGCGCCGAGCCTCCAATCAGCCGACATCGGCATCGGCCTGGGCGCAAACAGTGCCGACGCGGTGAACAACAACGCCGGTATCGTGCTGGCGGACACGGGCTTCGAGAACGTGGTCGCGGCGGTGGGCGAAGGCCGCAGGATCTACGACAACGTGCGCAGAACCGCGCTGTTCCTGCTTACGTCAAACCTTGCGCAGGTCTTGGCGGTGTTCCTGGCCACGGTGTTCGGCTTCGTGATACTACGCCCGGGGCATCTGCTGTGGATCTCGCTGGTTCCGGGGGCTGTCGTTGCGGCGGCTCTGGCTCTGGAACAGGCAGAGGCTGGCATCATGAACAGGCCGCCGCGTAACCCCGGCGAAAGTTTCTTTGCCGGCGGTGCGGGCACCGCAGTGCTGTGGCACGGCGTGGCGGGTGCGGTTCCGGCCTTTGCGGCATACATCGCGGGCTCATTCTTCGAACACGGCCTCGTCAGCTTCGATCGCAGTGTGACGGGCATCACCATGGCCTTCCTGACGTTTAGCGTCTATCAGTGCCTGCTGGCGCTTAACATAGGCGGCAAGCGCGGCAGCATGGCCGCCGTGCTGCAACACAACAAGCACCTTCGCACAGCGGTTGCGGCCTCTCTCATCCTTGCCCTGCTGCTGATATACGCTCCCGGTGTGAACGGCTTCGCGGGTTTCGTGCCGCTTATGCCGGCGGGGCTTGCGGTATCAATCGTTCTGGGCGCGTTAGTAGTTCCTGTTTCCTCGGTTTTAAGAACCCGTGTTTAATAGGTTCTAATCTTCAAAACATACATCTAAGGAGGCAAATCAATGAAGTGCTATTCGGCTAGTCAGATCAGAAACGTAGCGGTACTGGGACACAGCGGATGCGGTAAGACCTCTCTCGTAGAAGCATTTCTGCACGTTTCGGGCGTAACAAGCCGCCTGGGCAAGGTGGACGACGGCAACACCGTGAGCGACTACGACGCGGAAGAAGTACGCAGAAAGGTCTCCGTATCCGGCTCGATAATCCCTGTCGAGTGGAATGGCGGCAAGATAAACTTCATAGATACGCCGGGATACTTCGACTTTGCGGGGCAGGTGCGCGAAGCCCTTTCCGTGGCCGACATGCTGCTGATCGTTGTGTCGGCGAAGTCCGGCGTGGAGGTCGGCTCGGAGATCGCCTGGGATTACGCGGAGGAAATGGGTCTGCCGCGTTTGATATTCATTAACGGCATGGACGACGAACACGCGGATCTGGACAAGGTAGTGGAAGAGCTGAAGGAAAAGTTCGGCAAGAGCATCGCGCCGATGCAAATTCCCATCAAGGAAGGCGGCAAGTTCGTAGGCTACATAAACGTTGTTAAGAAGGCTGGCCGCAAGTTCGACGGAACAAAGACCAAGGAATGTGAGATCCCCGCGGAGCTTACGGACGAGCTGGAGACCATCCGCCTGATGGTTGAAGAAGCCGTGGCCGAAACGGACGACGCACTGATGGAAAAATTCTTCGCCGAAGAGCATTTCAGCGTGGACGAAGTATACACAGGCATACAGAACGGCCTTGCGGCGCACATGGTCACACCCGTGCTGTGCGGCTCGGCAACAACAAGCCTTGGCAGTGTCAGCGGACTGCTGGACGCTATCGTGAACTCGTCGCCGCCGACAGAGAAGCTTCGCAAGTCCACCAAGGCCACCGACACACGGACAGACGCGGAAGTTGACGTAGCTTGCTCCGAGAGCGACCCCCTCGCCCTCTTTGTATTCAAAACAATCTCCGACCCATACGTAGGCCGCCTCACCATCTTCAAGGTTATGTCCGGCATACTCAAGAAGGACGCACAGCTGTTTAACGTCAACAAGGAGACAGAGGAAAAGGCAAGCACCCTCTATGTCCTGCGCGGCAAGGAACAGATCGAAGTCAGCGAGCTTCGCGCGGGTGATATCGGCGCGCTTGCAAAGCTGCAAAACGCCGGAACATCCCACAGCCTCTGCGCCAAGAGCCGCCCCCTGCGCTTCGAGCCTGTGAAGTACCCCGCCGCCCTGCTCTCCATGGCGATGCTGCCCAAGAACAAGGGCGACGAGGACAAGATCGGCCAGGCCATGGGCAAGCTTATGGAAGAGGATCGCACTCTGAAATTCGCCGTAAACGCGGTGACGAAACAGTCCGTCGTAAGCGCGCTGGGCGACAATCAGCTGGACGTGCTGGTGAACAAGCTGCGCAACAGGCACAAGCTGGAGGTCAACCTGATCGTACCCACCATACAGTACCGCGAGATGATCAAGGGCAAGGTGAAGGTTCAAGGCCGCCACAAGAAGCAGTCCGGCGGGCGCGGCCAGTTCGGCGATGTCCACATGGAGTTCGAGCCTTCGGGCGACCTCACCAAGCCCTATGTATTCGAAGAGAAGATCTTCGGCGGCGCGGTGCCCAAAAACTTCTTCCCGGCTATCGAGAAGGGCATACAGGAATGTGTGCTGGCAGGCCCCTTGGCGGCCTACCCGGTTGTGGGCATCAAGGCAACCCTTGTGGACGGCTCCTATCACGATGTGGACTCCTCTGAAATGGCGTTCAAGCTTGCCGCGATAATCGCGTTCAAGGAAGCCTTCCTGAAGGCGAAGCCCACCATACTCGAGCCTATCGCGAAAATCGTAGTAACAGTGCCGGACGACTACACCGGCGACGTAATGGGCGACATGAACAAACGCCGCGGGCGCGTGCTGGGCATGGAAAAGGCCGGCCGCAAGACCAACATCTCCGCGGAAGCCCCAATGGCCGAGATGTTCAAGTACACCACAGACCTTCGCTCCATGACGCAAGGCCGCGGCTCCTTCACAATGGAATTCGACCGCTACGAGGAAGCCCCGGCCGAAGCGCAGACCAAGATAGTAGAATCGCGCAAGAAGGAACTGGAGAAAGAGAAGGAGTAAAGCAGTTCCACTTGACACTTGCTGAATCGGAGCCGGAACCGCAATGGTTCACTGCGGTTTCCGGCGAACGATGAAGCTTAGTGTCAAGCGGAACTGCTATAACCTCCCGCTCTTGCATAGTTTTCAAATTTTGGCACATCCTAGGCATACAAACTATGTCGGGATGTGCCGTTATGCTTTCTGTGCATCAGCAAATCATACATGAACCGGGGGCGGGCGGGAGCCGGCGCGGATATATATTTGCGGCGGTATTCCTGATGACGATAACGGCGTTGATGGTTGTCGTTAACATCATTGGTGCTTCGGCCGACTTCCACACTACGGTGGGCATGATGGGCGCGGTGCTGCCTGTGTTCGCGGCGTGGATCACAGCGGGGCTTCCCCAGCCGCTGTCGATGTTTACGTCCGGGCGGCTGTTCTCCAAGTACTTGGCGGACAACGCACTCTTCGCGGCGGTGGTGCTTCTTGGCACGGCCATAGCCGTTGTGCCGGCGGTCTACACGGATCTGAATTTGGCGCACCTTGCGGGCGCGTATGCCGGGCTGTTGCTGCTGGGCGTGAGCTATCTCTCGCTGGGGCTGTGTCTGCGCCTTGCGGTTAGCAACACGCCTGTTTTGGGCGTTGTAAGCTTCGTGCTGTACGGATGCCTGTACATCACGGTGTTTGAGGCGCGGTTCCACAGCTTTGTGAAGGGTTTGCCTAGCCTTGGCGGCGTGGTGTTCTTTGTGTCCTTTTCCGTGTTCTTCGCGGCGGCGGCACTTATTACTATGCAGGAGCGGCGGCAAGCCGGCAAGATGCCGCGGCTGATCCTAACGGCCTTGGCGGCGGTGCTGATGAATGTCGGCGCGGCAAGGGTTCCGCTGTACGCGGATCTCACGCGCGGGCAGATATTCACGCTTTCCGCGGCAACGGCCGATGTGCTGGACGCTCTGGAAACGCCGGTGCATATCTATGCGAACTTCCCGCCGGGTTACGCCGGCAGATACTTCGACATTTCCCGGGAATTATTGCTGGCCTACGGCCGCCACCCCAATGTACATGTGAGCTTCGCGCCGTCGCGCCGCCTTCGCGAATTCGGCACGCCGGAGGCCGGCAGCATCGTGGTTATCGGCGGCGGCGCGGGTCTGCACGGCCACGGCGAATCGTCCAAGGTGATTCCGCCGGAGAGGCTCTTCGCCGCCGGCTTCGACGAGGACGAACTTCGGATCTACGTCTCCGCCATAAATCTGGAGGCCGAGGTCACGAACGCGGTGCTGTACTGCGTCTCCTGCGGGAATCCTCGGCTGGCGCACGTGGCCGGCGGCGGGTCGGGCTTGCCGCAGAGCTTTGCCGAAGCCTTGGTGTCGGCCAACTACATGGTGGACAGCCTGGATCTGCGCGGCGGCGAGATCGCCCCCGACGTATCGGTGGTGCTGATAACCGCGCCCGCGCCCGAATGGGGAGAGGCCGAGGCCGCCGAACTTGCCGGCTTTCTCGACGCTGGCGGCGGTCTTGTTGTGGCTGTGGACGATGTGGAGGGCAGATCCGCACAGCTTGCCGCAAAACTGCACGGCCTTGGCATAGAGCAGGGCGGGCGGCTAGTGGCCGAAACGCGGGACTACCTTCACACGTCACACAACATCCTTGCCGACGCACGCCCCGTCAGCAGGCACGGCAGTACACGCCGCGTGCTTGTGCCGAATTCGCGGGCGGTGTTCCTGCGCGAAGAAGCCGACGGCCGCGCCAACGTGCAGAGCCTCATCACCACCAGCCCCTATGCCTTCGAGCGTCCGCACCCCTGGGAGGACGGCCGCGCCGAACACGGAACCTTCGCTCTGGGCGCACGCATAGAAACAACGCGGGGCAACCCGGACGCGGGCAGGGTCGTGGTGCTGGGCGGCTCCGGCATTCTGGACGCGGCGGCCAACGAGCTGTCCGGCGGGGAGAACTACCGCTTCCTCATCGAGGCCATCGACTGGACGCAGGGCATCGAACACGCCTTCGGCATCCCCCCCACGCAGCTGCACACCCCGGCACTGACCATGACCTTCGCGCAGTCCGCAATCGCCGTAATCTTCCCCGGCCTGCTCCTGCCCGGCATCCTCCTAAGCTTCTCCCTAGGGCGTGTTTGAAAACCCCATTTCGGCGCATTTTCGGCAAATTTTCCGCCGTGCGTCGTCAGCTTTTTCCTACGCTGACGCTCCGGATGCTAGACGTGTGCCACCGGCACACAGCATCCTAGCGAACCACAAGGGTTCGCGTCGTCGTCGCTTCCTAGGGCGTGTTTGAAAACACGCCCTAGCCCGGCAAAAAATTATGCTCGAAAATTCACCGAAAGCGGGTTTTCAAACACGCCCTAGCCGGCCGGCGATGATGTTACATTTATTGTAATAATTTAGTTGTATTTTCTGCGCAATTGAATTATAATGATGTAGAGCAGTTAAGAACCTGTGTTCAATAATTCAATGCCACCTTGGCACAGCTTGACGCCGTTGTGACCTTGCAGCGGCTCCTAGCGGATCGCACGGGCTGGTCGTTCGACTATCGTCGAACTGCTCGCCTATGCAACCAAGATACGCGTCGTCGCCGCTGCAAGGTCACAACAACGCCAATCTGCACCAGGCAGGTGCTTTCGTAGAAAGCACCTATAAGGCGGCATTGAATTATTGAATACAGGTTCTAAGTTCCGGCAACGCAAGGATGTCGCTTACTATAGTACTTCTGAGATAGTATGAGAGGTGTGATAAGCATGATTGTTTACCCGGCAATTGACATCAAGGGAGGCAAGTGCGTAAGGCTTAAACAGGGTAATTTCGGCGAGATAACGGTCTTTAGCGACGACCCCGCCCTTGTGGCGAAGGAGTGGCAGGCCGGCGGCGCGTCCTACATCCATGTGGTGGATCTGGACGGCGCGCGAAGGGGCGCGAACTACAACAACTCCGTTATCGAAAAGATCCTGGCTTCTGTGAGCATCCCCGTGCAAACAGGCGGCGGCATACGCGAAATGAAGGATATCGAGGAAAAGCTGGCCATGGGCGTGGCCAGAGTTGTGCTGGGAACCATGGCCGCGACAGACCCCGAGCTTGTGAAGCAGGCCGTGTACAAGTATGGGGATCGCATAGTGGTGAGCATCGACGTCCAGGGCAACAGAGCGGCCACCCACGGGCGCGAGGCAATCTCCGGCAAGGATCCTCTCGAGCTGTGCAGGGAGATGAAGTCCATCGGTATCACCACCATTACATACACCGATATCCAGAAGGACGGCATGATGCGCGGCCCGAATTTTGATGCTACGCGTGAAGTTGTGGCCATCGGCGGCCTGGACGTTATCGCGGCCGGCGGGGTATCCTCCCTTTCCGATATCCGGGAGATGAAGCGCACCGGAGCCGGCGGGGTAATCATCGGCAAGGCGATCTACAACGGCGCGATAACCATAAAAGACGCCGTCAACGTGGCGGAGAAAGAGAACTAAGTGGACGATCTTAACAATAAGTTCGTAGAAGATAACTTCGACATGGAACGAGCCAAGAAGGCGGCGTTGGAGCGAAAGACCGCTTCGTTTTGGAAGCGGAACTCGAAGCTGCTGAGCCTTGTTTCCACGGTCAGCCTTGTTGTGCTGTTCGTACTGGCCTACTTGGCATACTCCTCCATCACGTACATGATCCAACACTATACATTCCTGAGGTGATAGTTTGTTTAGTTTCAAAATAGTTACAGACAGTGCGTCAGACCTTTCCAATTCCTTCTTGCAGGAGCAAAACATCGGCGTTGTGCCGTTCTATGTTACGGTGGACGGCGATAACTATCTGAAAGACCAGATCGAGATCACAAGCCGTGAGTTCTACAAGATTCAGCGCGAACGCAAACAGTTCTTCAAGACCTCCCTTCCGTCGGTGCAGGACTATATCGACGAATTTTCAAAATACGCCGACGCGTCGGACATTCTGTGCTTCTGCATCAGCTCCAAGCTGTCCGGCTCTTCGCAGAGCGCGGAGAACGCCGCCAAGGCAATCATGGAGGAGCATCCCGGGCGCAGGGTGATCGTCATAGACTCTCTCAACGCCTCCCTGGGTTACGGCCTCAAGATCCTCGAGGCCATAAAATGCCGCGACGACGGCAAGTCTCTGGACGAAACCGTCAAGGCTGTATCGGCGCACAGGGCCGTTACGGCTCTGATGGTGGACACTCTGGACTATCTGCGGATGGGCGGGCGTATCGGCAAGGCTTCGGCTCTGGCCGGCGGCCTGCTCAACATCAAGCCGATCATCAAGGTTGTTGACGGCTCGCTTTCGCCGCACTCCAAGGCCAGGGGGCGCGTGAAGGGGCTGGCAGCTCTGCTCGACATACTCGACGAAGGCATCGGCGGCGACCCGGCCGCGTACACCATCGGCGTAATGCACGCAGACTGCCCGGAGGACGCCGAGACCTTCCGCGACCAGATCGAGCAAAAGTACGGCATACCCGGCAAGGTGCGCCTTGCGGACGTAGGCCTTGTCATCGGCGTACACGTGGGGCCGGCGGTTATCGCCATCAGCTTCGTGAGGAACAATCCTGAGATATATAGCTGATCCGGTTGAAAACCGTCCCATCAGGCGCAGGATTTTTCGCGTAGGGCTAGGAAACGACAACGACGCGTGCCCATTAGGCACGCTAGACGGAGTTGACAACGCCATACGCGAAAAAGACAAGCCTGATGGGATGGTTTTCAACCGGAACAGCTATAGCTCTCGACACACAAAAATAATCAGCACGGCCATGCGGCGGGCTGATTATTTTTGTGTTTGCGCGAAAGGAGTTTTGCGTTAGTGTGACATTTGGCGGAGTTTTGCCACCACTTCGTCTATGTGGGCGGTCAGGGAAACGCCGGACACGCCAGAGACGGTGATGTTGCATTTGTCGGACGGGATCAGGATCTTGTGGGCGTGGCTTTGCGACACGGCTTCCGACATCTTGGGGCTGACCTCGCCGTACATGGAGTTCGCGAAGGCAATACCGATCACGCCGACGATGCAGTCCGCACGTGCGGCGTTGTAGACCACGGCGTTCTCGCCCGTTGCGCCTACGTCCGCCCCGGCCTTGATCATTGCCGCCGTTGCTATCGCGTTGGTTCCCACGGCTGTGATGCCCACGCCGCCAAGGTTCGCCCGCACCTTCTCGATTATCGCGCGGCCTATGCCGCCGCCCATGCCGTCGATCACCAAAATGTTCACAAGATCACTCCGCTAACTTACTACCAGGTTGACGACTCTGTTCGCACCGGCGTTTGTAAAGTTGCCGTTTAAGTCGAGCAGGCTAATATCAAAGGGTATGGGATGCACGCCGGGCATCAGCGGCCCATGCGTAGTATCCACGAAGAACACAATTGTTCCCGTATTGCCTTGAACGTGAAGACTGCTGCCCGTAATGAACACACCGGGCGGGAAATTGGTACCCGCGGAACCCGATATATTGTGATGACCCTGTGCCGCGTTCTGCACGTTAAACGTAAACGAGACACCATGAGCCGCGCCGGAGTGAATGGTTGTAGTCTGGGTTCCGCCGGAAATTGTCGGAGTGGCCGCACCTGTCACGGTGAGGGTCACTTGCCGGTTCAGCGTCACGGCCTGCGCCCCGGAGCCTATGGTGAACGCAAGATGGACTGTGTGCTGGCCGACGGGTGTGTTTCCGTTGGAGCCAAGCACGATGGCGCCGGAGTTATTGTTTACGATAAAGGTGTTTGACGACGCAAGCGAAACACCCTGCGGAATCGGGTTCACCAAGGTCACGCTGTGAGACCCGCCGGGTATGTTCTGCGTTGAAATCATGTACTGTACGTTGGCGGCCGTCCCTTGCGTTAGGCTGTTGCTCGGGGTGCCAATGTTTAACACAAAGTTCTGCCCCGCCTGCCCGCCTATCGTAAGGATTACGTTGCGGTTAACCGTCACAGCCTGCGGCCCCGTTCCCAGCGTAAACGACAGGTGGATGGGGTGCGCTCCGGCGGGCGTGGTGCCGTTTGAGTTCAGCATAATCGCGCCGCTGTTGTTGGTGATGCTGAAGGTATTTGACGAAAGCGAAACACCCTGCGGGATCGGAGCCGTCAGCGTTACGCTGTAGTTTCCGTTGGGCAGGCCTTGCGTGGTGACAGAATACTGCACCGAACCGGACGAACCTTGCGCCAAGTTGCCGCCTTGCTGCCCGACAGTCAGCGCAAAGTTCTGGTTAAGCTGCGGCTGCGATATAACGAGGGTCAAGTCTTGGTCTATCCACCCGCGGGCCGCGCCCAGGTTCACGCTTACGGTTATACGAAACGTACCGGTCTGCGTTGTGTTGTTTCCGTGGAGCCTGACGGTGCCTGTGTTGCCGTTGATGATAAGGTCGGAGCTTTGCAGGGTTATGCCATTGGGAACGTTGCCGCGCAGGGCTACGGGATAGGTGCCGTTGGGCATGTTCTGTGTAAGCATCTGGAAATCGACAAAGCCCGGCACCCCCGCGATTTTCTGGCCTGTCTGGCTGGATATTGTGATGGACGGGTTCTGCTGTTGCGGCGGAGGTGCTATGGGCATAACAGGCGGCGTAACGGGTACGTTGCCTGTCGTAATGATAACCGTCCGCGTGTGTTCGTTCCAGTTAACACCCGCCCCGGTCGATTCAGCCACCGCCCTAAGCGGTATCATGAACCTTCCGCCAAGCAGCTGCGGCGGAACTTCGGGGAAGTTCTGTATGCCGTTCACGGTGAAGAACGGGTCGCCCCTTCGCACGGCCACGACCATTCCGGAGCGCACAAGGGTTGAAGTTTCAGTATGCGGGTTCCAGTCCCCGACAAAACCCATCTGCTCGAAAACGCCGCGCATGGGAACGAGTGTGCGGCCTTCTATGATGATAGGCTGCGCGTCGGGGAAGTTTACGAATGTGCCGTTGACAGTAACCCTGATCTGCTGGGCATTAACAACCTCCGCAGCAAACAATAACGCCGACAAAAGAACCAACGCGCACACACCGGCAGAAACAAAACGCTTAAACATGCCAAGCTTCAAAAGAATCCCTCCTAAATAGTCATACTAGTATATCCTCTTTTGTATGCGTTAGACCTCTTAGGGCGTGTTTGAAAACCCGCTTCCGGCGGATTTTCGAGTGATTTTTTCGCTAGACTAGGAAGTGGCAAACGCCGCGAACCCGCAGTGGTTCGCAAGTTTGACACTGACGACGTATGGCGGAAAAAGCACCGAAAATACGCCGGAATGGGGTTTTCAAACACGCCCTAGAGCCTGTTTAATAT
>WRAA01000049.1 GCA_009780445.1 Defluviitaleaceae bacterium | reverse complement strand
GCGGACAGACAGGCTTCGTCGTAAGGGTCCACCGGCGCGAAGGGCGCGTCCGTCTCGAATATCCGCGGCATACCGCCGTTTTCCGCGCAATCAAGTAACGCGGGAAAGGCGCGTTCGCCCTCCCCGCGTACTACATAGTCCGCGCCGTTGTCCAGCCAGTATTCTGCGTTGTGGGAAGCCTCGGGGCCGCCCAGCACCACCACCGCACCCGGCAGTGCGCCGCGCAGCGCTTCCAGAAGCCCCGCCAGCTTGCCGGCGTTCCAGATATACACGGACACCGCCACAACATCAGGCGCGTGATCCGCCACACGCCTTACGATGTCCGCGTCGGCCTGATTGACGGTACATTCCTCGACGTGTACGTCGTAGCTTCGGGCGGCGTGGAGCCTTACGCTTCGCGCCAGCACCCATGCCGACAGCGACGAGTGAACATACTTCGCGTTAACCGCGAGAATTACTACAGTGTTATACAATGAAGGAGACAAGGAGCAACGCGCCGAGAGCGGCCAGGATCGGCAGCCGCTGGAACTTGTTCGCCGTCTTGAGGTCCGAACCGGGTATAACGGGGATTACCGTGGCAAGAGCCGCGATAGGGCCGCCCGTGAGGTAGTACTGCATTATCGCGGGGCCGCCCGCGGCGACTACGGCGGCGGCAAAGGGATCCGCCCCGAAGTAGTTAATGGCCGGGTACAGCACTGCCAGCACTATGGGGATGGACGCCGAGTTGGACTGAGTGATGAAGCCGGCCAGCGCGCCCACAAGCAGGATCGTCTGGATAGGCGCGACGCTTAGCGCGGGGCCAAGAACGTCGGAGATAAGGGTCGTCAGACCAACCTGGACGATAACCGCACCCATGAACAGGAAGCCGACAGTGGCCAGCAAGGGCGTTGTGATGCGCACAAGGCCGTCCCTCATGGCGTTTTCGCCTTCCGCAATATTAATGCCCGAAAGTGCGATAGCCACTATCGCGGAGATGATACCCACAACGATGATGGGGTAGCCCGTAACAAAACCTACGATAAGCACGATAAACGGCGCAATCGCCTTAAAAGCTTGGTTGCTGGACACTTCCTTGATACCAAGCTGTACGTCCGCGCCGGAAACTTCAGCCGCGGCACCGGAAGCCTTGACCTCGCGCGAGATCAGGATAAACGCAACGACGATAGTCACCATGGCCACCGACGCGCCGATAACGTTTATCATGCCGAAGGTTATGCCCGTTGTGGCCACAACCGCAATCATCGTGGGGTGGGTGAATCCGCCGTAGTTGCCGAGTATGCCGGCAAGGCCGGACATGCCGGCGGCCTTGTGTTTGTCAACACCCAGCTTGATAGCCGCGGGGCCTGTGATAACCGCTGTTATGGCCGGCTGGGTGAAGCCCGTCAGCCCGCCGATTACGCCGGCCGAAACCGCGCCGGCTCCGGCGATGCCCGCTCCGCCGCCGAGAAGCTTGCCGATGCTCATGATCTTGTTAACGATGATCTCAAGATAGCCGACCTTCTCCATGATGCCGATAAAGAGCAGTACGCCAAGCATGTCTACCAACACGGGGTGCAGGCCAGCGTTAAACATTGCGCGGACACTGGTCCCCACAACGCCGTCAACCGCGGCGGGCGGGTTAAAGGGTATCCCCGCCGCTATCGCCGCAGTAACCGAGCCAATTATTGCCGTGAGATACAGCGGCGTTTTTCCGCTGACCATCAGCACCAACGTAAGCACCATGATCACTTGGCCGATAATTTGAGTTTCCATGACAATCCACCTCTCGATATGTAGTATATAGCTGTTCCGGTTGAAAACCGTTCCGTCAGGCGCAGGATTTTTCGCGTAGGGCTAGGGCGTGTTTGAAAACCCGCCCTAGGAAACGACAACGACGCGTGCCCATTAGGCACGCTGGGATGCTGTGTGCCGGTGGCACACGTTCAGCATCCGGAGCGTCAGCGCAGGAAAAGTTGACGATGCCATACGCGAAAAAGACAAGCCTGATGGGATGGTTTTCAACCGGAACAGCTATTATGTAGATTGCATTATACTATAGCATTGCAACGGGCTGATTTCAAGCGGCAAATTCGGAGGTGGCAATGTTAACTTGTTGACATTCTAGGTCAAAAATGATATAATACAACGGTGATATCCTTGCGTTTTTGTAAGATTTTATTGCGTAATCTTGGTTGGAGGGGGTCATGGTGGTATATACATATTATCCCGGCTGCACGCTCAAGACACAGGCGGCGCGGCTGGACAGCTATGCGCGGGTTTCCGCACGGGCACTCGGCTTCGAGCTGGAAGAGATAGATCAGTGGCAGTGCTGCGGCGCGGTATACCCGCTGGGGACGGACGAGGTTGCGGCGAAACTGGCCTGTGTACGCGCCTTGATGGCGGCTCGTGACAGTGGCCGGCCTCTGGTTACCTTATGCTCGGCGTGCCATCACGTTATGAAGCGCGTGAACCACGACATGCGCATGGACAAGGACATGCGGGCGAAGGTGAATAACTATCTGGAGGACGAAGGCCCCTACGGCGGCGAAACCGAAGTCCTGCACTATTTGGAAGTTTTGCACAAACATTTAGGCTTCGCCAAGCTGAAGGAAATGGTCGTGAATCCGCTTAGCGGCAGGAAGATCGGCGCGTACTACGGCTGTATGCTCCTGCGCCCGTCCGCCGTGATGGAGTTTGACGATCCGGAGAACCCTACATTGTTCGAGAACTTCCTCAAGGCCTTGGGCGCGGAGCAGGTAGTGTTTCCACAGCGCAACGAGTGCTGCGGAGGTTACATATCCCTGCGGGAGCGGGAACGTTCCGCCGAAATGGCGGCAAAGGTGGCGGACAGCGCGGCGCGGCACGGCGCGGAAGAGCTGATCACGGCCTGCCCGTTGTGCCTGTACAATGTCAACAAAACAAGCGGCGGCAAGCTGCCGGTGGTGTATTTTACGGAACTGCTGGCGCAGGCCCTTGGCGTAGAGGCGGAAGAGGAGGAGGCGGCACATGTTGGGTAGAACAGACCTTCCGAACCGGCTGCGCGTCATAAGCGGCGCGAAGGACAAGGACTGCATGAAGTGCGGAAAATGCTCCGCGTCCTGCCCTTCTTACGAAAAGATGGACATTCGCCCGCACCAGTTTGTATCCTATCTGCAGCGCGGAGACGTGGACGCGATGATGAATTCCACCACGGTGTGGGCGTGCCTGTGCTGTTACGCCTGCATAGAACGCTGCCCGCGGGACGTAAAGCCCGCGCAGATTATCGAGGCGGCGCGGCTGATGCTCATACGCCGCCAGGGCGACACGCCCTATGTATCCGCGGACGACATACCGGAGCTGTTGGACCCCGACACGCCCCAGCAGCTGCTGGTGAGTGCGCTCCGCAAGTATACAAAGTAGACCTCTGAGAGGTCTACCAGCCGGGAGGTGGCAGAGTGAAGAGAGTAGGCGTGTTTGTGTGCCATTGCGGAACCAACATTGCCGCCGCCGTAGACGTGGGCGAGGTTGTGGATAAGGCGCGGCTGGAGCGGGGCGTGGTGTTCTCCGCCGAATATCCGTACATGTGTTCCGAGGCCGGCCAGACCATGATCGCAAACGCCGTGAAGGAACACAACCTTACGGGCGTGGTGGTGAGCGCGTGTTCGCCGCGTATGCATGAGGTTACGTTTCGCAAGGCCGCGGCAAAGATAGGGCTGAACCCGTACATGCTCGAGATGGCCAACATCCGCGAGCAGTGTTCGTGGATACACAAGGACAAGGACGACGCGACGAAGAAGGCCGTATCCCTCACATCAGCCGCCGTCGCCAAGGTGCATCTTAATACCCCGCTGTTCGCCGGCGAAAGCCCGGTTACGAAGCGCGCCCTTGTTATCGGCGGCGGAATCGCCGGGATCTCCGTCGCGCTGGATGTGGCCGACGCGGGTTACGATGTGGACATAGTGGAAAGCACGCCGGGCATAGGCGGCAGGATGGCACAGCTGGACAAAACCTTCCCCACGCTGGACTGCTCTGCGTGTATACTCACGCCAAAGATGGTTGACGCGGCCACCCACGACAACATAACCCTGCACACCTACAGCGAGGTGGAGAGCGTGGAAGGTTTCGTCGGCGACTTCACCGTGACCATACGCAAGAAGGCGCGTAGTGTAGACATGAAGAAGTGTACCGGCTGCGGCGCGTGTTACGACAAATGCCCCGCGAAGAAGGCACCCAGCGAGTTCGAGGAAGGCCTGAGCAACCGCAAGGCCATCTACATTCCCTTCGCGCAGGCCGTGCCGAACGTGCCGGTTATCGACCGCGAGCAGTGCATCAAGTTTAAGACGGGCAAGTGCGGCCTGTGCGAAACGGTGTGCGCCCCGGGCGCGATAGACTTCGAACAGCAGGACGAGCTTGTGACGCAGAAGTACGGCGCGGTTATCGTGGCCACGGGCTTTCGGCCGATAGAGCTTGGCAAGTTCGGCGAATATGCGCCGGAGAGCAAGGACGTGCTGACATCACTGGAGTTTGAGCGCATTACAAACGCCGCCGGCCCCACAAAGGGCGCGCTGGTGCGCCTTTCCGACGGACGCAAGCCCAAGAGCATCACCTTCATCCAGTGCGTAGGCTCCAGAGACACCACGCCGCGCGGCAAGGCCTATTGCTCCAAGATATGCTGCATGTACACGGCAAAGCACGCGATGCTGGTCAAGGACAAGTACCCCGACATCGACGTGAACGTATACTACATAGACGTGCGCTCGCCCGGCAAGAACTTCGACGAATTCTACCGCCGCGCGGCGGAGGAATACGGCGTGAACTATATCAAGGGGCAGGTGGGCAAGGTTGTGGACATGGGCGACCATCTTGTGCTGCAAGCCGCCGACATGCTGGACAACCGGCAGATCACCGCAAGGACGGACATGATAGTGCTGGCCACAGCCATAGAGCCGCTGAAATCCACGAAGCCGATAGCCTCCATGCTTACGGCAAGCATCGACACCAACGGATTCATGACGGAAGCGCACCCCAAGCTGAAGCCCGTGGAAAGCCCTACGGCCGGCGTATTCCTTGCGGGCGCGTGCCACGGGCCGAAGGACATCCCGGAGACCGTGGCACAGGCGGGAGCCGCCGCCGCAAAGGTGCTGGGTCTGCTTTCAAAGAGCAAGCTCACCACCAACCCATGCGTAGCCGCCGCCGACGAGCTGGCGTGCAACGGATGCTCGGCCTGCGAGAGCGTATGCCCCTACGGCGCAATAGGCTACGAGGACAGGCAGATCAACGACCACGGCGTGCGCGGCAATCAGCGTTTGGCGGCGGTGAACACCGCGCTCTGCCAAGGCTGCGGCGCGTGTGCGGTGACATGCCCTTCGGGCGCGATGGATCTGCTGGGCTTCTCGAACAGGCAGATATTAGCGGAGGTGGACGCCCTATGCAGATAACCGGAGAACAGACTTTCACGCCGCTGATTACGGCGTTCTGCTGCAACTGGTGCTCCTATGCCGGCGCGGATCTTGCCGGCACAAGCCGCCTGGCCTATCCGGCGGAGGTGCGCATCATCAAGGTTCCGTGTTCCTGCCGCATAAACCCGCTGTTCGTCCTGCGCGCGTTCCAGAAAGGCGCGGACGGCGTGATCATCTGCGGGTGCCACCCCGGTGACTGCCACTACATCATGGGCAACTACTATGCAAGGCGGCGAATGACCCTGCTGTTCTCACTGCTGGACTTCATGGGCATTGAGCGCGGGCGCACGCATCTGGAGTGGGTGTCCGCCGCCGAAGGCGCAAAGTTTGCCGCGACAATGAGCGGCTTCGCCGAGAACATACACAAGCTGGGTAAGAACAGGCGACTGGAGGATCTGCGATGCAAGAGCAGTTAAGAATCTTGGCGGGCAAGATGCTTGCAGACGGAAGAGCGGCCCGCGTGCTGGGCTGGAAGCGCACAGATTTTGAGACCGCGCCGGAGCCGTCGTTCTTCACAGCGCAGGACGATTTGTCCGAATTGGTGTACAACAAGTACTGCGCGGCGAACCTGAGCGGATTCATGATAGGCGCGGGCAAGCGGGACGGCGTGACAGTGGTCTTTCTCAAGCCGTGCGACACCTACAGCTTTAACCAGCTGGTGAAGGAGCATCAGATCGACAGAGCCAAGGCATATGTCGTCGGCGTAAGCTGCGGCGGCAACGCCAAGGTGGAGGAAATGGAGGACGTGGGCTGGCTCGAACGCTGCCTCGTATGCACTAAGCACGACCACGTGGTGTACGACGAACTTGTGCTTGACGAAAGCCTTTCGCGGCCGGAGGCGCAGGACAGATTTGGCGGCGTGACGCGGCTGGAGGGCTTGCAGTCCCTTGAGCGCTACGAGTTCTGGCAGGGCGAACTCTCGACGTGTATACGCTGCAACGCCTGCCGCAATGTCTGCCCCGCGTGCAACTGCAAGAAGTGCGTGTTCGACAGCGCGAAGTATGACACGGCGGCAAAGGCCAATGTCACAACATTCGAGGAACAGCTCTTCCACATCATCCGCGCCTATCACGTGGCGGGCAGATGCACCGACTGCGGCGAATGCGCCCGCGTATGCCCGCAGGACATCAAGCTCCAGCTTCTCAACCGCAAGATCATAAAGGACATCAACGAGCTGTACGGCGAGTTCCAAGCGGGGCAGGATACGGAGACTCTCGGCCCGCTGACGGCCTTTAACGCAGACACCGACGCGGAACCGAGCATCGTCCACACAAGGGGGTAGGGAAGTGTACAAGGTTTCGGCAACACAGCTGACGGATGTGCTTAACACGCTGGCGGGAACAATGGATGTTTTCCTGCCCATCCGCAAGGACGGACAGACCAACTTCGGGCTGTACGCCGAGGGCGTGCAGGCGGATTTCGACACGCTAAAGACCGTGAAGCCGCCCAAGGAGTTCTTCCTTCCGCAATCGGAGAGCCTCTACAAGGGTGTGGTGGACGGCAAGGACATACACATAGAGCCGGCGGCCTTCGCGGACAGACCCTTCGTGGTGTTCGGGATGCGCGGCTGTGACGTGCTGGGCATGGAGATTCTGGACAAGGTGTACCTTGGCGAACCTGTGGACAGATTCTATGAAGCGCGGCGGGGGCACGGCTGTGTTGTGGCTCTGGCCTGCGGCCGCCCCGCAAGCACGTGCTTCTGCAAGCCCTTCGGCGTGGATGCGTCCGACCCGCAGGCCGATGTGACGGCGTGGCTCTGCGGGCAGTATCTGTATCTCGAGCCGGTGACGGAGCGCGGGAGGCAGCTGACGCACAAGCTCGAGCCGTTCCTGCAAGACGCTGACGCGGAAGATGTGGCGGAGTACCGACAGGAGATCCGCGAAAGGCTGGAGGCTCTGCCCTACAACAACCTTTCGCTGGACGCGCTGAAGGACGCAGACATGCTGGAAGTCTTTAACTCGCCTGTTTGGGACAGCGTGTGTGACGCGTGTATCGCCTGCGGCACGTGCAGCTATGTCTGCCCCACGTGCCAGTGCTATGACATAAAGGACTATAACACCGGCGACGGCGCGATACGCTACCGCACCTGGGATTCGTGCATGTACTCCGACTTTACTCTGATGGCGCACGGAAATCCGCGCAAGACGCAGAAGGAACGCTTCCGCCAACGCTTCATGCACAAGCTGGTCTACCACCCAAGCACCGCCGGCGGCCAACTGTCCTGCGTGGGATGCGGAAGGTGTGTCAACAAGTGTCCGTCGTCGCTGAACATCGTCAAGATCATGAAGAGCCTGGGGGTGAGCTAGTGCTTCGCCAATGCTAAATTTGATGTGCATTCGCGAGGATTTTTGTCGAAAGACAAGGAAGTGACGACGCCGCGAACCTGGGTGCATGGGCGAGCAGTTCGGCGTTAGCCGAACGACCAGCCCGAAGTGGTTCGCAAGGAGGAGCTGACGCGGGATTTCGGCAAAAAGACCGCGAAGGCGCATTAAATTTAGTATTGGAGGAGCACTAGATGTGTATGCCCGACACGCTGATCCCCGAGGTCGGCGTTATCACAAGCATCCGGGACGAAACGCCTGATGTTAAGACATTCTGCGTAACATCCGCAACAGGCGGCAAGCCCTTCGGCCACAAACCCGGGCAGTGCGCGATGCTCTCCGTGCCCGGGGTGGGCGAGGCCATGTTCTCCATAACATCTTCGCCGACAAACACGCTGTACATGGAGTTCAGCGTCAAACGCTGCGGCACCCTCACAGACTACATGCACACCATGCAGGAGGGCGACGGCATCACCATACGCGGGCCGTACGGCAAGCCCTTCCCGGTGGATGACGTTCTGCGCGGGCAGGATCTGCTGTTTATCGCCGGCGGAATCGGCCTCGCGCCGGTGAGGTCGGTGATCAACTATGTTTTCGACAAGCGGGAGGACTACGGCAGTGTGGACATCGTGTACGGTTCGCGCTCCGCCGGCGATCTTGTGTTCCGCCCGGAAATCGAGGACACGTGGCGCAGCCGGCCGCGCACAAATGTGTATCTCACGATCGACAGGCCGGAGGAAGGCTGGAGCGGCAATGTCGGTTTTGTGCCGGCATACCTGGGCAGCCTTGGCCTTGGCTGCGACAAAACCGTGATCGTATGCGGCCCGCCCGTAATGATCAAGTTTGTGCTGGAAGAGCTTGTGAAGCTGGGTTTTAAGAAGCAGCAGATCTACACAACTCTGGAACTGCGCATGAAGTGCGGCATTGGCAAGTGCGGCCGCTGTAACATAGGCTCCAAGCTGGTGTGCAAGGACGGCCCGGTGTTCCGCTGCGACGAAGTGGACGAACTGCCGGACGAATACTGAGAACCTGTACGTCTACAGGTTCTGAGACGGAAGGTGTGAGACGATGCACGAGATGGCAAATGTATATTTTTACGGCAAGCACTATTCTGTCCCGGCGGAGCTTACGATTATGACCGCCATGGAGTATGCCGGTTATGAGCTTGTGCGCGGGTGCGGGTGCCGCCACGGCTTCTGCGGCGCGTGCGCCACGGTGTATAGGGTCGCCGGAAAAACAAAGCTGCACGCCTGCCTGGCGTGCCAAACACAGGTGGAGGACGGCATGTATGTGGCCACGCTGCCGTTCTTCCCCACCAACAAACGCGCCTACGAGCTGGACAACATACGCCCGACAAAGCAGATCATGATGCAGCTGTACCCCGAGATCTACGCATGTATCGGCTGTAACGCGTGTACGAAGTCCTGCGCGCGCGAGCTTAACGTGATGCAGTACATAGCATACGCCCAGCGCGACGAATTGGAGAAGTGCGCACACGAATCCTTCGACTGCGTAAGCTGCGGCATATGCGTTTCGCGCTGCCCCGCGGGCATATCCCACCCGCTGGTGGGGCTGCTGGCCAGGCGGCTTACGGGCAAGTACCTCCAGCCGGAGACGGAACACAACATACGCCGCGCATTGTCCATCGGCAACGGCGAGTTCGACGAGCTTGTGGAGGCCATGATGGCCACGCCGCCGGAAGAGATGAAGGAGCTGTACAATACGCGGGAGATAGAGGAATAGGAGGGGCGGCATGATACCGGAACAGATGACGGCATCTATCAAGAATGTGGAGGCTACGCGGCAGCACAGGCTGGGTCTTACGCCGGCCAGAATGACGGCGGACGAGAAGGAACACCTCCTGCGGGAGTTCCACCCCGACTATAGAGAGGCCGGTTTTGACATAATAAAGGTGGGGCCGAACAAGGGCGAGAAGGCACCCGGCGAGCTGACAGAGCTTTTGCACTCGAACAGCAGGATCATGGACGTGAACATAGACCTTGACAACGCGGCCTATGACGTGGACGTATTGGTGATCGGCGGAGGCGGCGCGGGCGCGGCGGCGGCTATCGAAGCGCGTGAAGCCGGCGCGGACGTGATGATCGTGACGAAGCTGCGAATGGGCGATGCAAACAGCATGATGGCCGAAGGCGGCATCCAGGCGGCGGACAAGGACAACGACTCCCCCCAGCAGCACTATCTGGACGCATACGGCGGAGGGCACTACAAGGCCAAGCCGGAGCTGTTAAAGCGTCTGGTGATGGACGGCCCGGAGGCGGTGCGCTGGCTGAACGGCCTTGGCGTAATGTTCGACAAACAGCCGGACGGCACCATGATCACCACCCACGGCGGCGGAACATCCCGCAAGCGTATGCACGCCTGTGCGGACTATACCGGGGCGGAGATAATGCGCGTCCTGCGCGACGAAGTTGTGAACCGCGGCATAAACGTTGTGGAGTTTACGGCCGCGCTGGAGCTTGTTCTGGACGAAGAGGGCAACGCGGCGGGCGCGGTTCTCCAGAACATGGAGACCGGGCAGTACATGGTGGCCAGAGCAAGAACCGTGATAATGGCCACGGGCGGCGCGGGCCGTCTGCACTACCAAGACTTCCCAACGTCCAACCACTACGGCGCGACGGCCGACGGGCTGATCATGGCCTACCGCGCCGGTGCGAACCTGCTGTACCAAGACACAATCCAGTACCACCCCACGGGCGTGGCCTATCCCGCACAGCTCTTCGGCGCGTTGGTGACGGAGAAGGTGAGGTCTATCGGCGCGATGCTCGTAAACGCGGACGGCGAGGCCTTCGTGCATCCTCTGGAGACCCGCGACGTAGCCTGCGCCGCAGTGATACGCGAGTGTACGGCCAGGGGCAAGGGCGTTGCCACGCCGTCAGGTTTGGGCGTATGGCTCGACACCCCGATGATCGAGATCAAGCACGGCGCGGGGAAAATCGAGAAGAGCGTACCCGGTATGCTGCGCATGTACCTGAACTACGACATCGACATGCGCAAGGAGCCGATACTGATATATCCCACGTTCCACTATCAGAACGGCGGCATCGAGATAGACGCCGGCGGCTCTACGTCCAAGATACACAACCTGTTTGTGGCGGGCGAGGCGGTTGGCGGCATACACGGGCG